>DATKJG010000408.1:0-13794 GCA_035543215.1 Phycisphaerales bacterium
GTGAGCGTGCGACCGTCGATGAACTCCATCGCGAAGTACGGCTGGGCGCCGCGGCCGAGATCGAACGTGCCCGCCTCGTACACCTGCGCGATGCCGGGATGCTTCAGTTGCCCGAGCAGCTCCGCCTCGTGCTCGAAGCGCCGAAGCAGCGAGCGGCTGACCAGGCTGGCGCGCATGACCTTGAGCGCGACCTGGCGGCGCGGCTGATCCTGCTGGGCGAGATAGACCACGCCCATGCCGCCGGAGGCCAGTCGGCGCAGGATGCGATAGCGCGCCACGTGCTGGCCGATGAGCGGGTCATCGCTGTCGGAGGTCGGCTGAATGCGGCCATCGGCCCTGAGTTCGAATCCGAAGAGTGGCGGCGGGGGCTCGATGAAATTCTCCGCATGATCGTTGGCCGCCAGCAGCGACTCGACACGACGGAGCACCGCCGCGTTGCCTTCACAGGCGCGCTCCATCGCTGCCGCGCGCTCGGGAGCCGGCAGATCGACGATCTGATCGAACACCGCCTTGGCGCGGCGCTCCAGATCAGGGTTGTTGGCGACGAATGTCACGTCACGATCCTCTGGAGCGCTCCACCTGCTCAAACAGCCATGCCCGCGCGTAGTTCCAGTCGCGCTTGACCGTGGCCGGGGAAGAATCCATGGCCTCGGCGGTCTGCTCGATGCTCAGACCGGCGAAGTAGCGGAACATCACCACCTCGCTGAGCCGCCGATCGCTGGCCGCGAGTTTCTCCAGCGCCTGATCCAGCGCGAGCATCTCGGTCGGATCGGGCTCGGTCCAGTCGGGAACATCCATCAGCGGCACGCGCTGCCGCCCGCCACCATGCTTCTCTGCGGCGCGACGCCTTGCACGCTCGACCAGGATGCGGCGCATCGACTCGGCGGCGGCGGCGAAGAAATGCGCGCGGTTGCTGAACTTCGCGACGCCCTTCTCATCCACCAGCCGCATGTAGGCCTCGTGCACCAGCGCTGTCGGCTGAAGCGTCAAGCCGGCTCCGCCGCCGGGCTCCTTCGCAAGCCGCGCCTGGGCCAGCCGACGCAGTTCGTCGTACACAAGCGGGAGGAGGTCTGAGGCAGCGCTGGCGTGGCCCTCGCCGATGCGCGCAAGAATCTGCGTCACCTGCTTGCGGCTGGATTCGGGGCTGGGCGATGGCATGGGCGGCGCGCGGGCGGATGATGCGCCCGGCGAATGAACGTGCACGATTGTCGCCGGAATGTGAGCCGGTGCGAGGGGGATTTTCGCAGGTTGACGCGAGCGGCACAACGCCTCGCTCGCGCCGCCCTCACCGATTCAGGAGGAGACCGTGCGTTATCTGCCCCTTGCCGTCGCGTCTGCGCCTGCGTTCCGTGCGGGCATGCTTGCAGGGCTGCTGGCTGGCGCGCCCACGCTGGCCGGCGGGGGGGGCGGCGGAGGGGACTACGCAGCCGGGTTCGCCCTGCACGATGTGGCGCAGACCGCGTGGACGCCCCGCGCCCGCGGGCACGGGTGTCCGGCCGGCATCCGCAATGGAGCGGAAACGTGCATCGCGAATTGACGGAGGCGTTCATCAGGGTTGCGTCGTCGAACCGTCTGCTGTCGAATTGACCGGATGAACCTCTCCAGGTCCCGCCTCGGCATGGCTGCGAGCTTGATCGTCGTGCTTGTGCACGCCGCGGCGGCGTTCTCGCAGGCGCCGCCCGCATCGCCTGCAACCTCACAGCCGGCGCCGCACGTCGCCGAGCCGACGCCTGCCCCGTCGCCATCTCCCGAGATCGCGGCGCTGCTCGAGCCGATCATCAAGGCCCACGAGATTCCGGGAATGGTCGCGGCCATCGTGGAAGGCGATGTCGGCGCGCCGCTGGAAATCGGCTGCGCGGGTGTGCGCAAGGCAGGCGAGGCCGAGCCCATCACCATCAACGATTGCATGCATCTGGGTTCATGCACCAAGAGCATGACGGCCACGATGATCGCCACGCTCGCGCAGGATGGGGAACTCTCGTTCGACACCACCATCGGCGAGGTGTTCGGCGATCTCAACGGCAAGATGGACCCGGCGTGGAAGGATGTCTCGCTGCGGCTGCTCCTGACCAATCGCTCGGGAGCGCCGGGCGACCTGACGAAGGACAACCTGTGGCGCAATCTGTGGATGCACACCGGCTCGCCCACCAGCGCGCGCATGCTGCTGGTTGAAGGCGTGCTGTCGAAGCCTCCCGAGGCGACGCCGGACTCGAAGTACATCTACTCCAACGCCGGCTTCTCGATCGCCGGTGCGATGGCCGAGAAGGTCAGCGGCGAGTCGTGGGAAGACCTGATGATGGAGCGGATCTTCGAGCCGCTGGAGATGCGTTCGGCGGGCTTCGGTGCGCCGGGCAGCGCGAAATCAATCGACCAGCCGCGAGGCCACAAGATCGATGGCACGGCAGTTGAGCTCGGCCGCAATTCCGACAATCCCGTGGCCATCGGCCCGGCGGGCATCGTGCATTGCAATCTCATCGATTGGAGCAAGTACATCGCGCTGCACGTTCGCGGCGAGCAGGGCAAGGACACAGCGATCCTCAAGGCCGAGATGTTCAAGCCGCTGCACACGCCGGCGAAGAAGTCGAAGGGGGAGCAGTCAGCCGATTACGCGATGGGCTGGGGCGTGATGCGCCGCGATTGGGGCGGCAACGGGCCAGTGCTGATGCACAACGGCTCGAACACGATGTGGTTCGCGGTGACCTGGCTCGCGCCCGAGCGAAACTTCGCGGTGCTAGTCGCCTGCAACAAGGGCGGCGACGAGGCGTCGAAGGCCTGCGATGAGGCCGCCGCCGCGCTGATCAAGCGCCATGACCAGCGTCTGACGTGGCCGTAGGGCAGCACTATTCCAGGTCGTAGAACCGCCAGGCGCTTGTGAAATTCTTCGTCGCCGGCTGGTCGGTCATGATCGCGCGCAGCATCTCAATCGGGATCGCGTTCTCGTGCAGGATCGCATCGTGGAACTCGCGATTGGTCATCTTCTTCGAATCAACGAGTTCGTGATGCAGCGAGCGAATCTGCAGGCCGCCGATCATGTACGCGATCTGGTACAGCGGGCCGTAATCGCCTTCGAATGATCGCCGCACCTCGGCCTCGGCGTTGGCCCGCTCGTGGCCGACGTTCTCCACCAGCGAATCGATGCACTCCTGCGGCGTCATGCGCTCGAGGTGAAAGCTCAGACTGAAGATGATCCGCGCGCAGCGATGCATGCGCCAGAACAGCATCCCCACGCGATTCTCCGGCGACTTCGGGAATCCCTGATCCCACATCAGCATCTCCCAGTACAACGCCCAGCCCTCCAGCCAGAACGGCGTGCTGAACACCTGGCGATACGGCCGGTACCGATCGGTCATGAAACCCTGCAAGTGGTGGCCGGGAATGAGTTCGTGGAAGACGGTCGCGCGGGCAAAGTGCCTGTTGTTGCCGCGCAGCGACATCTCCTTGTCCTTGTGCGACATCTCGCTGGTGGGGAAGGCGACCTGGATCACCTCGCCCCCAAGGAAGAACGGGCTTTGCAACTGCTGTTGCGGGCCCATCATGTCCATGCGCCAGATCTCCTTGCAGAGCTCGGGCACGGTGACCAGGTCGTGATCTTCGACGAATTTGATCGCCTCGAGAGCCAGTTCGCGCACCATGGTCGGCTGCTCGCCCGGCGCAACGTGCTGCTGCTTGACCTTTTCCAGCGCGGCTTTCCAGTCCTCGCCGAAGCCCATCTCGGTCGAGGCCTTGATCATCTCGGCCTTGCACCAGGCGTACTCGCGCTGCGCGATCTCGATGAGTTCCTCAGGCGTGTAGGGGATCATCTCGAACTGCAGGTCGCTGAGCAGCGCCTCGCGGCCGATCGGGTCGCCGATGATCGTCTTCTTGTCGTCCTCGCTCACGCCGACGACTTTTTCGCGCAGGAACTTGGCGTAGTCCTCCAGCGTCTTGTCGACCTGCTTGTAAGGATCGGCGATCCACCATGAGAACTCCGGGTCGTAGCCGTCGTGGAAATCGTGCCAGTCCTTGAGGCTGTTGCGCAAGTCACGGACGTAGCGAGAGGCGCGATTGGCGATGGGCTTCTTGGCCACGCGAATCGGCTCGGGCTGGGTCTGGGCTTCGGGGCTGCTGGCGGCCGCGGTCGCCGTGGCAGTCGCCGGCTGCGTCGCAGCGTCGTCGCCCTTCGAGTTGTTGTTCTTCAATCCCGCCTCGACGGCCTTGCGCACATCCTTGATCTTCTGATCGAGTTCCGTCAGTGTTGCCGCGGCCTTGGCGCCGTCCATGCGCTCCATCCGCCGCCGGCTCTCGGCGAGGTCGACGATCGTTTGGGCGAAGGGCATGAGCGGCGCGGCTTCATCGATGTAGCCTTGGCGAATGTCCAGTTGCCGCATCTCGCGCTGCAGATAGTTGTGCAGCAGCAGCCAGTCGATCTGGCCCTCGTGCGAGAACTTCTCAAACTCGAAGCCTTCAAGCGACCTCAGCCAGTCGCCGTAGAAGGCCTTGTAACGCTCGTAGCGGCTGATCGAAAGGCGAACCGGATAGGAGCGGCCGATCGCCTGTGCATCGGCCGAGAATCGCTCGATGGCGCTGCGCATCTCGCTTTCGCCCGAAGCGAGGCTGGCGAGTGTCGGGGCATCGGAGCGGCGGTCATCGGCCGATGTATTGAGCGCGACCGTTGCGGTAACGAATGCGGCAAGAACGCCGGTCAACCAATGGCGAGCAAGTCGGGGGGCTGGGGGGGCGATGGCCACGCGCATGTCTCCTGATATCAGCATGCAGCATACAGGTGGCGTCAACCGCGACAAGATGCGAAATGCTCACGCGTCGGGTTCGCGCGCGAGTTCATCGTTCTCGCTGCGCGGCGGGATCAGGTCCTCCTCCGAAGCCAGCCCGAGCGTCTCCAGCGTGGTCGTGCCACCGCATTCCGGGCAGCGGATCAGGCCATCGTTCACGCGCTGCCCAAGGAGCGAATATCGGCAGTGGGGGCAGCGGACCTGCTCGAGCCTGCGCCAGATCACATCGTGCAGCCGCCGGCGAAGGAAGACATCGCGCGCCAGCAGTCCGGCAAACGCGGGCACGGCGATCCACATCAGCAGGCTCAAGGCAAATTGCAGATCCTGGGCATCCCGCACCGAGCCGAGAGCGTTGCGAAGGAGCTTGAACATCGCTCCGGAGAGCGTTGTTTGCGCGGCGCAGCACAGGCCGATGGCCGCGACGACGCTGAACATGACGACGCTGCTCATGTTCTCGAACGATCGTGCCAGCCGGGCCCGCTCCACGAAGCGATCGCACTGCTCGTCGCTGAAGCGATCGAGTTCGGGAAACGCGCGGTAGATCTTGCTGACGGGCAGGCGCATCAAGCGTGCTCAGACGTCGGCCTCATTGGGAATCAACTCGTCCTCTGATAACAGGCCGAGAGCGGCGAGCGTGGTCGTGCCGCCGCATTCCGGGCAGCCGATGACGCCCGCGACAACGCGCTGGCCCAGCAGCGAATACCTGCAAGCCGGGCAGCGCGTGCGCTCGACCCGGCTTCGCACGTGGCGGCGGAGTAGACGATGGAGCACCAGGTCGCGCGCGAGAAACCCGCCGGCCAGCGGCAGACCGAACAGAAAACTGATGACGCCGACCGCGTAGACGATGCCCGTCACGACGGACATCGTTCCGTGAATACGGAAGTTCGCCCATGCCGCGGCGTTGATGAATACGAACACGCACATCACGAAGAGCGCGACAGTCGCCAGCGGGGGGATGATGAAGAACAGGCAGCCGATGTCTCCCTTGGCGAAGGCGACATACCGCTCGCACTGCTCATCGCTGAAGCGATCGAGCTCGGGAAACGCGCGGTAGATCTTGCTGACTGGCAGTCGCAGCATGCAACATCTCGGTACGCAGCGGAATGGGTTGAGGTAGCGTCGGTCGGCTCGAATCACGCCGTCGCGCGGCGGAGGCGATCGTGCACAGCCCGCCAGACCTGCGAGGTCTGCGGTGGCGACTCGATGATGATGCGATCGCAGCCCATGCCATCGGCCTCGCGCAGCCGCTGATAGAGATCATGCGCATACCGCCGGCAATCGCGCGGCATGGCGATCGCCTTGTGTGGGGGCTTGACCATGCTTGGCTCGAACACCAGTGCCACGCCGCACTGGCCTTGCTCCCCCAGCCGGCGCATCGCCGATTGCACGTGCTCACCCGCGACGAGTTCAGCCGGCGTGCGCGGCGCGTAATGCGTAGACGATGTGCCGGGGCTGGCGGATTGAGCGCCGACTTCCGGCGCGGCGATCTCACCCAGCACCTCGCGCAACTGTTCCAGCGTGACGCTCCCGTGCCGCAGGATCTGCGGCGGCCGCGGCGGGGCGGCAGTCAGGTCCAGCACGGTCGATTCGATGCCGACCTCGCACTCGCCGCCATCGAGAATCAGCAGATCGCGCGCCTCGGCGACCTTGGCGAATTCATCCAACCCGTGCTGCGCAGAGGTCGGCGAAACGCGTCCGCTGCGGTTCGCTGACGGTGCGGAGATCGGCTCGCCGACGGCCTCCAGCAACGCTTGCGCCATCGCATGCCGCGGTGCGCGCACCGCCACCGTCGGCCGACCCGCCGTCGCGCGATCGCTCACGCCGGTTGACTTGGGCAGCACCAGCGTCAGCGGGCCCGGCCAGAACCGCCGCGACAACTCATCGCAGCGGGCATCCCATGCGCCGGCCGCGACGACTTCGCGCGCTTGGATCACGTCAAGCACGTGCGCGATCAACGGATTGTCCGCCGGCCGGCCCTTGAGTTCGTAGACGTGATCGATCGCGGTCTCGTTGAATGTGCACGCGCCCAAGCCATAGACCGTTTCGGTTGGAAAGGCGATGACGCCGCCGGCGCGGAGCGTGGCGGCGGCCTCCTGGATCGTGCGTTCATTGCTCGGGACGATGCGCGGCATTGGTGGACGTGCGCATGCTAAGCCGCAAGTGGCATCGTCCGCATTACTTCGGCCAGTCCTTGACGTCGCCCCACAGGCCGGCGTCCACGGCCGGGTTCTCCTCGACCACTTCCACCTGGATGTTTTTCATCGACAGGCCCACGCCCATCGCGCGGTACAGCGTCGACACCGCCCGGTCGAAGGAGGCGATGGCGTCGATCTCCTGTCGCCGTGCGATTGCCAGTCCCTCCTGCCGTTGGAACTTGAGGTCCAGGAACTCCGGCGTCAGCCCCGCAAGCGTCTCCTCCTCCACCAGCAGGGCCCGCAGGTTCTCCGCCTGGGCCACGCGGAACGAGCGCGTCGCGCCGATCAGTTCATAGTTCGCCAGCACGTTGCGCAGGGCCGACTTCACATCCAGCACGACTTCCTGCACCGCGTTGCGATAGTTCAGGATGCTGGCCGATCGCTCCAACCGCGCCCGGCGATAGTTGGCGTCGGCCCCACGATTGCCCAGCGGATACTGGAAGGCCAGGCCGAGCACATAATCGATGAAGTTCAGGTCTCCGACTTCGCCGTACGACTCGCTGAGCGAATCGTCGAGGCCGAGAAACGCCGCCTGCGCGTTGAGATCGAGCACGGGGAGGCGCTCGTTGTCCTGAAAGGCGATGCGAATGTCGCTGTCGGCAATGGCCAGCGCGGCGCGATCGATTTCCGGCCGGTTGTCGATCGCCGTCAGCAGCGATTCGCGCAGATTGTAGGTGATCGGCTGATCCAGCAGTTCGTTGGTCGGAAGCAACACGCTCTCACCTGACAGCGACATCTCGGGATCGTTCATGAGTTGCTTGAGGCGATCGGATGCCGCCCGCACGGCCCGCCGGGCGCGAATGACATCCGATCGGCGCTGCTCGACGGTCGCCACCGCGTCGGAGTATTCCGCCAGCGAGACGTCGAACTCGCGCCGCCGCTCCAGCACATCGCGCACCTGGATGCCCACCTCGACCAGCCACTCAGCGATGCCCAGGTCCGCCCACGCCTGCACCAGATCCCAGTAGGCGCTTTCGGTGTCGTCAGCCAGCCGCAGCAGCGCGATGCGAACGTCCTCGACCGAGCGCCGTTCATCGTTCCGCGCCAGCCGGATCACGGCCATGTTCGCGCTGTCGCCGAAGCCGCGCAGCAGCGGCTGCGTCACGCCCAGGCGCACGGCAGACGTGTACGCCGGATCGGGCGAGAAGGTGATGCCGCTGGTGGTGTTCTCGAAGCGCGTCGCGTCTGTCGAGGCGGTGAAGGTGGTTCCGGTCGAGGAGAATCGCTTGCTCAGGCCGGTCTCGAAGCGCCAGGCGTCGCCGCGGCTGGAAGGCGTGCCCAGCGGCACGCCGCCGATCACCGTCACGCTGCGCGGCTCGTCGGTATGCGTGTAGTCGGCGTTGGCGAACAGCAGCCAGTCGAAGACGGCCTCGGCCGCGATGACATCCTCGGCCCGGATCGCCGGCAGCAGGCGCGCCGCCTGGATCGCCAGATTCTGGTTCACAGCCTTGGTCACCACCTGCTCCAGCGTCACGCTGACGCGCTGTTGGGGCATGCCCTGAAGGTCGTTGCCCAAATCGAGCTGCGGCCGATTCACGCCCCACGGCGTCAGCCGATCGAGTTCGTCCTTGCGGGCTTCGAGGGCCGCTACGACCGGGCTGTCGGGCCGGGTGGTGGTGAGGTCTCCCGGCGGCTGCGGCTGGACCGGTGGTGCGGGAGGCTCCTCGCCGGGTACAGCTGTCTGGCCGGACTCGACCGCCAGCTCGTGGGAGATAGCGGCCTGAAGCGTCTGCTCGAGGCTGGGAGGCGACGTCGAGTTCCAAGGCCTCTGACAGCCCGCCAGCGCCAGCGAAAGCCCCGCTGCCAGCACCGCCGAGGTCGAATAGTGAAAAGTCAAACGCATGCAATCGCCGGATCGCTGCCGATGTGCGGGTGAAGGCCCAAAGCGTAGCACCCACGCGCTCGGCGTGCATGGGCAGATGCTTGTCTGGCGACGTGTGGAAACTGTCAATATCTTGCCTCTTCCTGCAGCAGGACTTAGCGTCGCGCGGTATTGTTCTGCCGGAGAGTCTGCCTCGATCGTCGGCCGCCGGAACCTCGGCGGCAAGCGCACACGGAATGGCGTCGGTGATCGCTGGTCTCGCAGGCTACGGAACAAGGAGGTCCCATGGCCCCGATCGCTCGTCCCCGCATTACTTTTGTTTCCGCTTCGATTCGCCTGACGACGATGGCGCTTGCGATCTCGCCGCTCGCGCTTGCCTTGGGCATGACCCAGCCCTGCGCCGCGCAGCAGGGCGCCGGCGATTCGACGAAGGCGCTGTACATCGGCGCGATCAACGGCGATGACGTCTACGTGCGCTCCGGCGCGGGCGAATCGTACTACCCGTTCTTCAAGGTGCATCGCGGCGACCTGGTCAAGGTCACCGGCGAGAAGTACGGCTTCGCCAGCATCTCGATCGTCGGGCCCACGTTCAACGAGGCCTTCGGCTTCGTCAAGCAGGCCAAGGCCGATACGTCTCGCATTCGCCTCGGCGCGGATAACCGCTCGGGCGTGACGCTCGGCCGCGTCGATATCGTCGCGCCCAACATGGATGCGGGCAACCGCAGCAAGGACAGTTGGAAGGTCCTGGCGCGGCTCGACGCCGACAAGCCGCTCACCGTTCTCGAATCCACCGACAACGGCCAGGAAGTGATCTACAAGGTTGCGCTGCCAACGGAAGCGACCGGCTGGATCAACGCCCAGTTCGTGCTGCGCGCCAGCGCCGAGGACTCGGAACTGTTCGAGAACATGCTCGCGGGCAAACCCCCGGAGCCGGCGGCGCCGGCCTCGAATAGTGGCGCGCAACTGGCGAGCACCAACGCCAACACCGGCGCGCAGCCCGCTGCGGCCCAGGCGACGGGCGCCGCCGCGCCCGCTGCTCCGGCCGATGGCAACGGCCAACTCGTCGCCGAGAATCCGACGCCGCCCTCCACAGACTTGGTGGCGGTCAAGCCGCCCGAGCCGCCCGCCGCGACGCAGCCCGAGAAGCCGATGGATCCGACTTGGAAGGACCTGGAGAACGCGTTCAAGCAGTTGCAGAAGGAACCGGTGGAGACGGCTGAACTCGCGCCGATGCGCGACATGTATGCAGCCCTGGCTGATCGCAACCCCAACGACTCGCGCATAAAGCGATACACCGCGGCCCGCATCAAGCAACTCGACCTCTGGAAGGAGAGCCAGCAGCGGAAGTTGGAAGTGCTGGGCGCGACGGAGCGCATGAAACTCAGCGGCGACGAAGCCGATGCCGTTCGGGCCGCCCTCGAGCGCAGCGCCGAGTACACCGCCGTCGGCCGCGTCGCGGCTTCAACCATCTACGACGGGGCCAACCTGCCCAAACTCTTCCGGCTGCAGGATCCCGCCACCGGCCGCACCATCGCGTACCTCAAGCCCGATCAGGATTACGCGCTGGCCAACCGTATCGACGTGATCGTCGGCATCGTGGGCGACAAGACCTACGACGAAGGCATGCGCCTGAACATGATCACGCCGCGCCGGATCGATGTCCTCACGCCCAACGCCAACGCGCCGGCGAACCTCACGCCGGTCAAGAGCGACAGCGTCGAGGACAAGTGATCCACGTCGCTCGTTTGATAGATGATCCGACCTACTCGCCGGGGTGATAGGTGCGCTGCGCGCCGTCGCGTACCGCGGCCTCGCTGGAGCGCGCGACCTTGAGTTTGCCTGAGGCGTACAACACGGCTTGATCGTTGTAATGCGGCGATTTGGGATCGCGCGACTGGCCGAAGGGGATGATGCTCCGCGCTGTCGGGCCTTTCTGTGGATCGAACTCGATTGCCGCAACGTACGACGAGCCGTGATAGCCGTAGCGGCGCTTCGTGCCTTCGCCCGTCCGCGCCAGGTAGCAGAAACTCACGCCCAGCCCGCCGTGTCCGCCGATCATCGGCAGGCTCTCGCGCTCATCGCTCACCGCGACATCGGCGTTGGAATCGAAGCGCTGGTGGCGGTTGATATCGCTCCAGCGAACCTTCCAGTCGCCAAAATCGCGCACGAGATCATCCATCACCTCGAGCAGCGCAGCGGAGAAGTCGCCCACGCCGCGGCGCTTGACCCAGCTGGGGCTGAAGATCTTCTCGGCCCAGAGCATGAACAGAGTCGACGCCACCGAATCAAGCTCAAGCCGGCCATCCCAATCGCGAATGAGCGCGATCGCCGGCGCGACGCGGCCGGCAGCGTCAACCGATTTCTTCTCCACGGCCGCGAAATCAGCGAGCAGCGGCGGCCGGCTCGATTCCAGCGAATACACCTTCGTGTCGAACGCGGCCCGCTCGAGATCATCCAGCGTCCAGTCCTTGGCGCTCGAGAGGATCGCGTGCGACATCGCCACGCGGCCGTCGGCCATGTCGTGGCCGATCATGT
The DNA here is from genome assembly GCA_035543215.1 of Phycisphaerales bacterium. GTDB lineage: Bacteria > Planctomycetota > Phycisphaerae > Phycisphaerales > SM1A02 > DATKJG01. The sequence goes on from DATKJG010000408.1 coordinate 11,322, forward strand.
ACGAAGGAAAGCGCGAAGCCTCGAGATTCTCGCCCGCCGCCGTCACGTTGAGCGGCGAGGAATTGCAGTTGAACAGGTACCCGCTCGGCGGATTCCATACCTGCGGAATGTCGGTGAGGGCGTGATAGCCCAGCCAGTCGGTGTGCGGCTCGTTGCCATCCACCGTGCCGCTCCAGTCGAACTGCGGGTCGCGCTTGGGGAACGCGGCGTTGTAGATGTAGCCGATGTTGCCCGCGTCGTCGGCGTACATGAGGTTGTGAAACGCGACGCCGCCGATGCCGACGGCCTGCAGCCACTCTGCCCGCGTGCGCGCCCTGGCCATCCGATACCACTGCTCGATGGCGCGCAGTCGCTCAACGCCGGCGGTGCGCACGGCGTACGAAACTCCATTGGCGCTGTAGAGGATCGGCCCATGATGTGTCTTGGCACAGGTCGCCTGACGCTGTTCAATTTCGCCCGTGGCAGTGCGTACCGGAATCGTCGCCTGCCAGGTCTGAGCGTGTCGGATCTCGTCGCCCCAGCGATACGCCAGCGCATCGCCCGGCACATCGAACTTCACCGCATACGTGTCGGCGATGTCCACATAGTTCACCGTCAGTGTCCAGCCCAGGTGCTGGTTGAATCCCGCCGCCGGCAGCAGGTTCGCGCCGTAGGCGACGAAGCCGGAGATGTTCAGGCCTTCATTGGACTGAAGATGCATCTCGTAGGGCTCATCCAGCGGGATGTGCGGGTTGATGTAGAGCATCGCGCGACCGGAGGCGGTGCGAGAAGGGCCGATCGCCCATGCGTTCGAACCATCTGGCGCACCTCCGTCATCTTCTCTCGGAGTTGTCGGGGCAGCAGGGACAGCGGGGGCGGGGGGGCCTGGTGGTGTCGCGGGCGACGTTGTTTCAGCGACGACGCGTTTCACTTCCTCTTGCGCGTGATGCAGCGTCCACGAGTACTCACGCGCGAAGAACATCCACGGCTCCCAGTGCTCGATGGCGCGAGTGGGGTACTCCGGGTGCAGGCTCAGGTACAGGTTGAGCGCATCGGCCGCAGCGATGGTGAGCGATCGCACATCATCGGGCGCGTTTTCAAAGTCGCGATGGGCCCGCTGCGGAATCTCGAAAGAGAGGATGAAGCGATCCCAGTTGAATCCGTCCTCGCCGTGAATGAGCGAAGCCAGGCCGATTGCCTGCGCGTGGCTGGTTTCGATGCGCGACATTTCATCTTCGGCGCGGGCGTACATGCCGCCGAACACCGCGCCGGCGTCGGTGGGGGCATGCACATGCGGCACACCCCATTGATCGCGCGTGATCGTGACGACCTTGGCCAGTTCACGCGCCCGCGCCAGCGACTGCTCATGATCGGGCTGCGAAGCGGCCTGCGGCGCGGCTGCCGCTGTCCGGGCGAGCAGAGCAGCAACGACAAAGACGATCGCCAACAGGCGGTTGTACATGCGCGGCAGTGTACGTTGTCCGCCTATACTCCCAGCCGATCGGATTGACCCCTCGGGGCGTTAGCTCAATTGGGAGAGCGCCGCCTTTGCAAGGCGGAGGTTACCGGTTCGACCCCGGTACGCTCCATTCCACGCAAGTCCCGCCGAGTCCGACGATTACGGACACCTGCCGGCGTTCGGCAGAGCGGCCCAAACGCACGAAACGCGCGGTGTACACCGCGCATGCGTTCTGGAGACCGCTCGCCATGCCACATCTCACATCCAAGCCCAAGAGCGTTCCTGCTTATCGCCAGCGCGCCGGCTACGGCCAGGCGCTCGTCACACTGACCGACAGCGTCACCAAGAAGCGCCGCGACTACTGGCTCGGCGCGTACGACACGCCGGCGAGTCGCGAGAATTACCATCGCCTCATCGCCGAGTGGGAGGCGCGAGGGCGCCGCCTGCCGGCCCCCATCACGGGGTTACGTCGGAATGACGCCGCGTCGTCGATGACCTTCAATGAACTGGCGCTCGAGTACTGGACGTTCGCCGAAGGCTACTACGGCTTCAAAGCGGCGGGCCACATCCGCTCAGTCATCAGGCTCGCCCGCCGATACTACGGGAACCAGCCGGGGACCTCCTTCGGGCCAACCGCCTTGCGAATCGTGCGCGAGGCGATGATCAAAGGCGACCCGGCCTCGACCCCCCCACGAAAGCCTTGGTCGAGGCCGTACGTCAACAGCCAGGTGCAGCGCCTGTGCCGCATGTTCAAGTGGGGAGCCTCCCACGAGCTGGTCCCCGCCGAGACGTTCCACGGCCTCAAGACAGTGACAGCCCTCCGCCGCGGGCGATCCGCTGCTGCCGAGCCACCGCCGGTCGCACCGGTCGCGGTAGACCTGGTCGAGGCCATCCGACCGTACGTCAGCCGTCAGGTCCGGGCATTGATGGACCTGCAGCTGCTCACGGGGGCGCGGGGTGGCGAGCTCTTCAAGTTGCGTCCCATCGATATCCGCATCGATGATCGGCAGGGCATCTGGACCATCACGCTCGATG
>DATKJG010000409.1:0-4325 GCA_035543215.1 Phycisphaerales bacterium
CTCCAACCGGCGTTTGCGAAGGATGACAAGGGCACGGTCACGGCCGGCAACTCGTCGGGCGTCAACGACGGCGCAGCCGCGCTGCTGCTGGTCGAGGCCGAGATGGCCAGGAAACTCGGCCTCAAACCACTGGCCTATGTCGGTCCGTCGGCCTCGGCCGGCGTCGATCCGGCGATGATGGGCCTTGGCCCGATTCCAGCGACGCGCAAGGCTCTCTCACGCGCCGGCCTGCAGCTGAAGGACCTTGATCTGATCGAGATCAACGAAGCCTTCGCGGTGCAGTGCATCGCGTGCTTGCGCGAGCTCGGCCTTGATGAATCGAATGTCAATCCCAAAGGCGGCGCGATCGCCATTGGCCACCCGCTGGGCGCGAGCGGCGCACGCATCACCGCCAGCCTCGTGCATGAGATGGTTCGTACGGGCGCGAAGACCGGCCTCGCGACGGCGTGCATCGGTGTCGGCCAGGGGCTGGCTACGATCATTCACAAAGCCTGACTCTGTGTTCTCTGTGTTCTCGATGGTTTCTCTGGAGTCCAAATGTCCGGTTCCTCCAACGTCGGCATGCACATCGATCACTGTCTGAACGAAGACCCCGCCAAACTTGCGGACTTCGAGACGAAGATGGCGCGCGGCGATCTGATCGAAGCAGACGACTGGATGCCCGAGGCGTATCGCACCGGCATGCTCAAGATGGCTGAGCATCACGCCAACTCCGAAATCATCGGCGCCCTGCCCGAAGGCGAATGGATCACCCGGGCCCCATCCCTCAAGCGTAAACTCGCCCTTACCGCCAAGGTTCAGGACGAGGTCGGTCACGGGCAGATGCTCTACCGCGTCTCGCAGGACCTGGGCAAGACGCGCGATGACATGCTGCGCGATCTCATCACGGGCAAGACGAAGTATCACAACTGCTTCAACTATCCCGCGCCGACATGGGCCGACATCGCCATGATTCAGTGGCTGATCGACGGCGCGGCGATCATGAACCAGAAGACGCTCGCCGACGGCGCCTACGGCCCGTACGTGCGCACGATGAAGCGCATCAACATGGAGGAAGCGTTCCACTTCAAGAGCGGCGAGGACATGGTCCTCACCCTCATGGGCGGAACGGCGAAACAGAAGGCGATGACGCAGGAGGCGTTCGACCGCTGGTGGGGGCCGTCGATCATGTTCTTCGGCCCGCCCGACAAGCCGGGGTGCGAGAAACTGCCGCCCATGCGCTGGCGGATGAAAACCGAGACCAACGATTCTCTGCGGCAGCGTTTCATCAATCGCTTCGCGCCGGCCGCAATCGATCTCGGCCTGAAGATTCACTGCGTCACGAAGGATGAGCAGGGCATGGTGACGTCGAAGCGCATCGATGAGCAGGTCGTGCTCGACGAGAAGACCGGCAAATGGGGAGTCACGCAGCCCGATTGGGATGAGTTCTTTCGGGTGATTCGAGGGGGCGGTCCGTGCAACGCCAAGCGCCTGGCTTTGCGCAGGTTCAGTTACGAGCAGGGTCAGTGGGTGCGCGAGGCGGTACTTCGGGAGGCGGGCAGCGCGAAACTGCCGCCGGCGGCGTGATGCGACTGCGCGGTCAGTCGGTGCAGTTGCGCCCAGCGACGCTGGATGATCGCCGTGCGGTGTGGGAGTGGATGGCCAGGTCCGATCTCACCGCGTCGATGATGGGGCCGCCGGAATTCACGGAGAATCCCGTGCCGACATGGGAACAGTTCTGCGAAGACTACGAGCCATATTTCTTTGACGGTTCGCAACCGCAACTCGGCCGCTCGTTCATCATTGAGCATGCCGACGACGCGGTGGGTCACATCAGTTACAGCCGCATGGACGAACGGCCCTCATACGCCGAACTCGACATGTGGATGCGCGATTCCTCGTGCTGCGGCCGCGGATTCGGCAGCGAGGCGCTGCGCCTGCTCAGCGATCACCTGCACGAAGCGTTCGGCATTCGCGAGATGATCCTGCGGCCGTCGGCGCGCAACCTTCGCGCGATTCGCTCGTACGCGAAGGGCGGATTCGCCCGGCTCGATCTCTCTCAGGAGCAGCACAGTCAGCGCTACGGCGCTGGGGAGTATCACGACACGGTCCTCATGCAACGACTCTGGCCGTGAGCGGAGCGCACACGCGGCGCGCGCGACGCCGCTACACTTCGCCCTTGCCCCTCATCGATGTCGAAAATTCGTGAGCAATTCGATCGTCCGCCTGAAACGCCGCTTGAGGTCGCGCCGACCGGCGACCTGCGGCCATTCGTCATCTTCACGCAGCTGCGCAAGGCCGGGCCATACATCTACGCCGGCTGGCTGGAGGCGAGCGATGCCGCCATGGCGATGAGTTTCGCCAAGGAGCACTACGGCCAGGACCAGGAGTGCGTGGGCATCTGGGCCATCGATCGTGCGCATCTGACCTCGAGCGACGGGCTGTATCGCGCTTCGGGGCGGAACGGTCGCCGCTCGTACATCGTGATGTCGCAGAAGAAGGCTGGCGATCTCTTTCTCGAGGCCGGGACCATCGAGGCCGACTCGCCCGCGGCCGCCGTCGATGCGGCGCGTCGCGGCCTTCGCATGGCCCAGGCTGCGCATTGCATCTGGGTTGTGCCGCCCGAGCACGTGAACAAGTCCGGCGAGAACGAGTTGATCTGGCGCTACACCGATCAGTCCTATCGCCTGGCCCGCGGCTACGGTCGCGAAGTGCGCGCGAAATGGATCGCGTTTCGCGACGAGAAGAAACTGGCGGAGTATGAGAAGGACGACTTGGCGGAGGCGTTCTGAGCACTCGCGAGGCCCGAAGAGCGGCTGCGTCATATCACCATGAACATTGCTCCCAATCTCCAAGCGCCGCTGACGCAACTGTTGTTGTCCATTGCTGATGACAAGCTGCTGCTTGGAGCGCGCAACAGCGATTGGACCGGTCTTGGGCCGATCCTCGAGGAAGACATTGCATTCTCGCACTTGGCGCAGGACGAAATCGCCCACGCGCAGGCGCTTTACGAACTCGCTGGCGAACTGACGGGCCAGAAGGCCGATGACATCGCGATGGGCCGGCCGGCGCATGAGTTCCGGAGCGCCGCGATCGTGGAAGTGCCCGACGAGTTCGACTGGGCCACCGCGCTGGCGCGCAAACTGTTCTGCGATCACTTCGACGTGCTTCGTCTGGAGCGCATGGCGAACTCGGAATGGAAGCCGCTGCGCGATCTCGCGAAGCGCATGGCCGCCGAGGAGCGCGTGCACGTGGAGCACACCGATTCGTGGGTGATTCGACTCGGCCGCGGCACGCCACAGTCGCGGCAGCGCATGCAGAGCGCGATCGATGCGCTCGCGCCGCTCGCCACCACGCTGTTCGAACCCTACGACGGCCTGAAACTGCTCGTCGACGCGAAGATCTATCCCGGCAGCGATTTTCCGATGTACGACCAATGGCTGCAGCAGATCACGGGCGTGCTCGATCAGGCCGGGCTGCACGCGACGATCAACGTCGGCGAGCCCGACGACAAGGGCGGCCGTCGCGGCGTGCACACCGAACACCTCAAGCCATTGCTCGATGAGATGTGCGAGGTGTATCGCATCGAGCCTGGCGCGGCGTGGTGACTTCGGGGCCAATCACGGCCCTACGATCAGATGCATGCCCACGCGCGATGACATTCTGAACGCGCTTCGAGAGGTTCCCGATCCGGAGATGCCCATCAGCATCGTTGATCTGGGGCTGATCGAGGCTGTGCGCGTGCACGACGGCGACGGTGTGGAAGTGCAGATGCTGCCGACGTTCATCGGTTGTCCAGCGCTCGACATGATCGCCGGCGATGTCAAGGCCAAGGTCGGGGCCATCGCGGGCGTATCGAGCGTGGATGTGCGGTGGGTGTTCGATCCGCCGTGGACGGTCGATCGCATCTCGCGGGCCGGTCGCGAATCGCTGCGCGCTCACGGCGTCACGGTGCCGGACCGAGGCAGCCGCCTGCCGGTCGCGGGTCACATCATCGGGGCCGAGGGCGAGCCACTTGTGCAGTTGAAGACATCGGCCGTGCCGTGCCCGTACTGCGGCTCGCGCTCGACGACTCTTGAGAGCCCCTTCGGCCCGACCCGTTGTCGCACGATCTATTACTGCGAGAAATGCCGCAACTCGTTTGAGCATCTCAAGCGCGTGTGAAGTCCTTACACTCCGCTGATGATCGGCCTGCTCATCCTGTTCGGCATCGCGCTGGGGCTGCTGACGGCGCTGCTCACCGCGATGCTTGCGTGGCAGATGGTGCATCCGCCGCGTCACACGGCCGCGTGGGCTCTGGCGCGCGGCCTGCCGTGCGACCCGAACGATCTGAATCTGAAGTTCGA
>DATKJG010000410.1:0-3669 GCA_035543215.1 Phycisphaerales bacterium
CGGCTGGAGCGTCTCGCTCGTCACTCCCAACCGCTGGCTGAGCGAATCCATCGAAGCCGACCTGATGCACCACGGCGATCCCATCGAGGAGTTGATCGAGGAGGAACTCGTCGACCTCGGCTGGCAGGAAGACGCGCTGCCGGTCAAGCACTTCCGCAGCGATGACATGCTTTACACCTTCGTCAGCCCGGTGCCGATCCCTGCCGGGCAGGCCGAGGATGACGCTGTGAAGCGGGCAACCACGTGCCTGCTCGCATACGAGGCCGCGTTCCGTGAACTGGGCGATATGTCCGGAGGCGACGAGGAGTGACTGGCTTGCTGAAAGGACCGTCGCCATGCACGTGCTGATGCTCGGCTGGGAGTTCCCCCCGTTCATCTCAGGCGGATTGGGAACAGCCTGCCATGGCCTGACCAAGGCGCTCGATCGGCACGGCGTGGATGTCACGTTCGTGCTGCCCAAGCCCATCGATCGCAGCCAGTCGTCGCATGTCGATCTGCTGAGTCCCGACGCGGCGAACGCCGATGGCGCGCCGACGCCGAGCGCGGCGAACGAGACCACCGGTACGGTCGCCGATCGCTCCGAAACCGCTGAATCGGCGACTGGCCACACGGCGTCGACGCCTGAGATGCAGTCGCTTCGCTCGACCACTGCGGTCGCGCAGCCCTTCGCGCACGTCAAGTTCATCGGCGTGCCTGCCGGCTTCGTCAATCCATATCAGCGAACCGCCGGCAACCTGCCCGTGGGCCGCTGGGTGATTCGCGAAGGCGTGCGCCGCGTGCTGCGCGAGGACGAATCGGTCCAGCCCGGCGATGTCGAGACCGAACCCGTCGAGCAGTCGCATCTCTCAGCAACCGATGGCCAGGCCGCCGGCGACGCCGGAGGCGGCATGCCCGTCCCCGTGACGGGCTCCGACTACGGCGGCGACCTGCTGGAAACCGTCTATCGCTTCCGCGCCTTCTGTCTCGCTGCCACGCGCAACCTCAGGTTCGACGTCGTTCACGCACACGACTGGCTGACGTATCCAGCCGGGCTCGCCGTTGCCGGCGCCACCGGCAAGCCGCTGGTGGTGCATGTGCACTCGACCGAGTTCGATCGCTCGGGCATTCATGTCAACCAGAGGGTGTACGACATCGAGCGCCGCGGCATGCATGGCGCGATGCGCGTCGTCGCGGTCAGCCAACTCACCAAGAACGTGATCATGCGCCGCTACAGCGTGCCTGACGCCAAGGTCGCGGTGGTGTACAACGGCGTCGATCTCGAGCCCACGCAGGGCGAGCACAGGATCGCCATCGGATCCAAGGACAAGATCGTCCTGTACTTCGGCCGCATCACCTATCAGAAGGGCCCGGAATATTTCATTCAGGCGGCGCGGCGCGTGCTCGAGATGATGGACGACGTGAAGTTCGTCGTCGCCGGCTCGGGCGATCAGGCCGCACGAATGATCGAGATGGCCGCGCGCCTGGGCATTGGCCACAAGGTGCTGTTCACAGGCTTCCTGCGCGGCAAGGACATTCAGCGCGTCTTCTCCCTGGCCGACCTCTACGTCATGCCCAGCGTGAGCGAGCCGTTCGGCATTGCGCCGCTGGAGGCGATGGGGCACGACGTGCCGGTACTCATCAGCCGCTCCTCGGGCGTGAGCGAGGTGCTCATCCACGCCCTCAAGTGCGACTTCTGGGACATCGACGACATGGCCAACAAGATCATCGCCGTGCTGCGCCATCCCCCGCTGCAGAAGACGCTGCGCGAGCACGGCTCCTTCGAGGTGCGCCGCATCACCTGGGACGGCGCTGCCAGCCGCTGCGAGCAGGTGTACCGCTCGGTGGTCGACGAGATGACCCACCGCAGGCAGAAGCAGCAGGCGTAAAATCACTCACGCCTGTCGCAGAGGCTATTTCCCTGAGCCGGCGGGGCGATCGACGAACGTGGCGGGCTTGTTGACCGCATAGATGCTGCTTACGCGGACGGTCGCGCTCGTCTCATCCATGTCGACCAGCGTCCACTTGCCGCTGATGAACGAGCCCGGCGGCGTCTTGGACAATGCCGCCGAGAGGTCGCGATCGGTGTACGCTTCGACGCTGCGCTTGCCGGACCAGCCGCGAATCACCTGTCGCGGCAAGGTGAGTTGCTTGGCTTCCTCGCGCTTCTGCCGCGCCAGCCGCCGCGCATTGCCGGCCTCCTGGCGGAGCGACTGCATCTGACGGTGGGCCGCCTGCCGGCTTCCATCGTCGGCCCCGACGCGGGTATCGACGACCAGGGAACTTGCGGACGATTCCTGTGTCGCGGCCTTCTGCTCCAGCGACTCGGCGTCGATGATCAACTGCTGCGCGCGGGCCTTGGCCCCTTCATCGGGCAGAATCGCTTCGATGGCTTCGACCTTCAACACGGGCGATCCGGCCGGAGCGGCGGCCGGCGCGGCTGACGATGACGATTCCGAGCCTCCGCCGCCGGTTGCGTCGTCAGTGCGATTCTCCAGCGCCTCGAGCCGGGTCTCGAGTGTCGTCACCTGCATGTTCAGCGCCGCAATCGCCGTCGCCGCATCACCAAGCGATTTGATCTCCTGCGAATCCTGCGGGACGGTGGCCCACGCCGCCACGCCAAGCCCGATCGCCAAGCCGACACCAGCCATCCATCGAGGTTTCATCGAAGGTCCTTTCGATCATGTGTGCGGAATCATCCATGATGACGCGTCGTTCGCGCCGTCGCGCATCCCTGCGTGGGTGCGTGCCGAGTGCTCGACCCGTGTCTATTTCATCATCCACCATGGGCCGCCGTCAAGCCAAGGCCTGCCGGGCAGCGTGCACGGCCGCTGAGGTGTCTCATGCGCATCCGCAGGAGACATGACGGCGACGATCAGCGAATTGTACGATTGCCGCGTCCGGCCCATGCACGCAGGCCGCAGGAGCATCGCCCATGTTTGATCTGTTCTGGGATATTCGTCAGAGCGCTGACATCGCCTCCGCGCAAAGGGCCGTCGCACGCTCCGAAGGCAACGTGGAGCGGCTGCGCACCGATGTGCAGTTTCTGGAGGATCGCATCGATCGCCTGACGATGATCGCCGCCGCCATGTGGACGCTCCTGCAGAAGCAGACCGGACTGAGCGACGAGCAACTGGCGGCGAGCGTGCAGGAGATCGACCTCAGCGACGGCCGTCTTGATGGGAAGGTGCGGCGCAATGTCTCCACCTGCGCCTCGTGCAAGCGACCGATCGCCCCGCGCCACACGCGCTGCATCTACTGCGGTCAGCCGACCAGCCAGACACAGCCGTTTGACGCCGTGCTGTGATGTTGTGAGACTTCGACGTGGAAAGCGGGATTCCGCCGGACGGCCCGACGATGCCTGTCAGCGGATGATCAGGGTGCGTCGCGGCTAATCCGCGCGCCGACCCCGGAAGGAGCATCCCATGCCACGCTGCGAGACCTGCGGCAACGACTACGACAAGGCCTTCACCGTCACCGACTTTCAGGGCGAGCGGCACATCTTCGACAGTTTCGAATGCGCCATCGCCGCGGTCGCGCCGCGCTGTCCGCACTGCGAGTGCCGCATCATCGGCCACGGCGTCGAGGCCGATGGCGAGATCTTCTGCTGCAAGCACTGCGCCGAGCATGCCGGCGTTACCGGCCTGCGCGATCGCAAGTAGCAGGCCTGATGGCATATGCCTCTCCCAACCA
>DATKJG010000411.1:0-2295 GCA_035543215.1 Phycisphaerales bacterium
ATGCTCGAAGGCATTGAGCCCGGCACAGCCCGCGGCCGCGATACGACGCTGCTGCGCCTCATTCTCGAACAGACCGCCGCCCGGGCCGACTCGGAACTGGCGGACCAGCCCGAGGTCGAGGCGTCGATTCGATACACCATCGGGGCGGCCCTCAACAAGATCGCGCAGTACGACCGGGCCGATGTGGAGTTGTCGCGGGCCGTGCAGCTGCAGATCGCGACGCTGGGCGAGGACGCCCGGGAAACGCTCCGCACCAAGCAGGCCCAGGCAAGCGTGCTGGCCAATCGCGGCAAGCACGCCGAGGCCGAGACGCTCCTGCGGTGCACGCTCGGGCGGCAGCGCGATTTGCTCGGGCCCGACGAACCCGACACGCTCGACACGGCCTATGACCTGGGCGTGGCCGTGTCGCGTCAGGGCCGTCACGCTGAAGCGGAGTCAATCCTTCGCGACACACTGCAGCGGCGCGAGCGCGTCAGCGGCAAAGAAGCCCCGGCCACGATCTCCTGTCGAAGCAGCCTCGCCATCACGCTGTACATGCAGAGCCGCTTCGACGAAGCCGAACCGCTGCTGCGCGAGGCGCTGGAGCAGCGCATTCGAGTCTCCGGGCCTGATCATGCCGGCGTGTACGCCATCCAATCGAATCTCGCGAGCGTCTTGAGGCAGCAGGGCAAGATCGACGAGGCCGAGAAGCTGAACCTGGAATCGCTGGCGGGCGTGACACGCGTGTATGGGCCGGAGCATCCCGAGACGCTCAAGCAGCGCAACAACCTTGGCGCGTTCTACTACGACGTCAACCGGCTTACAGACGCCGAGCGCGTGCACCGCGAGGTGCTGGAGATTCGCCGGCGCACGCTTGGGCCCGAGCATCCCGAGACGCTGTTCTCGCTGAACAACCTGGGCAACGTGCTGGCCCGTGAAGGGCGCCTCGATGAAGGGGAGGCGATGATTCGCCAGGCGCTGGAGGCCCGCGAGCGCACGCTCGGCCCGGAGCATTCCGACACGCTCAGTTCCATGTCGTCGCTGGCGCTCATCCTGGGCGGGCAGCGCAAGTTCCGTGACGCAGCCGACATGTACGGCCGGATCGCGCGCGGCATGAAACAGATCAAGAGCGAGAAGGATCCGGATCTGGGCCTGTACTTCTACAACTGGGCGGCGTCGCTGCAGAACGCCGAGGACGAGGAAGCGGCCGAACCGGCGTATCGCGAGGTGCTGCGCCTGCATGTGGTCAGCGCCGGGGACGATCGGCCGTACATGGCCGCCGCGCTCAACGGCATGGCCAAGAGCCTGCTGGCGCAGAAGAAGTACGACGAAGCCAACGAGTACTTCCAGAAGGGACTGAACATGCGCCGCCGCATGTTCACCGGTCCCAGCGGCGAGACCGCCTACTCGCTGCTTGACTTCGGCGATGGTCTGATGCAGCAGCAACGTTTCTCCGACGCCGAGCCCCTGCTGCGCGAGGCAGTGAGCATGTTGAAAGCAGCTGCGCCTGATGATGTCGTGCGCATCGCCGAGGTGCAGTGCACGCTTGGCGATTGTCTGACGTCCGAAGGCACGTTCGAGGAAGCCGAGGCGACGCTGCTGGAGGCGAATCGCGCGCTGTTCGAAGGCGGCGGCAGCGGGCCTGGCGCGGCACGGCCGGATGTGCGCGAGCGCTCGCTGACACGACTGGTGAACCTGTATGAACGATGGAGCGGCCAGCCCGGCGGCGAGAGCAAGGCCGGCGCCGCGCAGCAGTGGCGCGACGCTCTGGCCCAGTTCAAGGGGCAATAGTCTGGCACGGTGCGTGGCGCGACCGGGCTGCATTCATCAGGCTGCCGCGGCCGCGATGCGCCGAATCCTTGTTGATCACGCCCGGCGAAAGAACTGCGCCAGGCGTGGTGGTGAGGATGCCCGAGCCGCGGCTCTTTCCCTCGCAGGTCTGCCTGATCTGGATTCCGACCTGCAGTCAGCCGGCTTCCTCGTTCTGGACGATGCCATCTCCCGGCTCGAGCGGCTGGACATCGCATCGGCGTCGGTGGTGCGCTTGCGGTATTTCGCCGGCCTGAGCCTTGCGGAGACTGCGTCAGCGCTCGACATGACCGTGACAACCGTCAAGCGGCGGTGGGCCTTCGCCCGCGCCTGGCTCAAGGACGCAATCGAATCTGATCACAACTGATGTGGAAGGACGCATGGCATGACTGACGCCAGACACGAGTTGCTGCGGCGCGTTTTCGATGAGGTGCTGCAGGCCGATCCGTCGGAGCGCAAGTCGATTCTTGATCACGAATGCGGCGACGATTCACGGCTGCGCGCCCA
>DATKJG010000412.1:0-3426 GCA_035543215.1 Phycisphaerales bacterium
AGTAGTCCCGCGACCAGGCCGAGCACGATCCACGTGAGAATTCCCATGAGAACCTCGATTCAGATTGGGCGAATGTCGCGCGGGCTCGCAGCGCCGCGAATGAAAGCATAGGTCCCTCGACGCGACAGCCGGGCCGATGGCTTACTGGAACACGCCGCGCAGGTCGTACACCTTGCCGATCTGCTCGATCGCGGCGCAGTACGCCGCCGTGCGCATATCGCAGCCGTACTTGTGCCGCGCCACCTTCGTCCGTCGCGCCGCCATGACCATGTGGCGGTCGAGTTCCTCGTCCACCTTGTCGGCGCTCCAGTAGACGCTCGATCGGTTCTGCACCCATTCGAAGTAACTCACCGTCACGCCGCCGGCGTTGCACAGGATCGCCGGCAGAATCTCAATGCCACGGCTGAGCAGCACCGCATCGCCCTCGGGCGTGGTCGGCGCGTTGGCGCCCTCGGCGACGACCTTCGCCTGGATCATCTTCGCTTCCTTGGCCGTGACCATCTGCTCCAGCGCGCACGGGATGAAGACATCCACCTTGCACGAATAGAACTGGTCGGTCGTCATCGCGTCGGCCCCCTTGAAGCCGCCCACTCCGCTTGTCGAATCCACATGCGCGCTCAAGGCCGTCGTGTCTATGCCCTTCGCATTGTGGATTGCACCGGTGTGATCGAGCACCGCGACGAGTTTTGCGCCGAGTTGGCTCAGCAGCCGCCCCGTCCATCCGCCGACGTTGCCGAAGCCGATGAGGCTGTAGGTCATCGAGCCGATGTCGATGTCGAGTTCGTGCAGCATCTCCTTGAGCACATCGACGAGGCCCTGGCCTGTGGCCTTCTCGCGCCCGAGCGAGCCGCCCATGTCCACCGGCTTACCTGTCACCACCGCCGCCGAGTTGTAGCGCGATGACTCGGGCGTCATCTGCGCGTAGGTGTCGGCGAACCACGCCATCACCTGGGCATTGGTGCCGACATCAGGCGCGGGAATGTCGTAGTCGGGCCCAATCTGGTGGCTGATGGCCGAGCAGAAGCGGCGCGTGACGCGCATGAGTTCGCTGCGGCTGAGCTTGCGCGGGTCGCACTTCACGCCGCCCTTGCCTCCGCCGAAGGGCACGCGTACCAGACTCGTCTTCATGGTCATGAGCACCGCGAGGCTCTTGACATCGTCGAGCGAGACGTGCGGATGGAAGCGCAGGCCGCCCTTGTACGGCCCAAGCGCGTTGTTGTGCTGCACGCGATAGCCCTTGAACAACTGGTGGTGGCCGCTGTCCATCAGCACCGGGAAGTGCACCATGATCTCGTTCTTGGGCTGGGCGAGAATGATCTGCTGATGATGCTTGAGGCCGACAAGGTCGGCGGCGATGAGCACCGTCTCGATCGTCTGGTGAAAGAGGTTCGCCGGATCGCGGACGATCTCCAGTTCCTCGAACACCTTGAGCGGCAGGCGACGAGGCTGAGCGGGAGCCGCTGCGCCCGGCGCGGTCTGCGGGCGAGCGGGAGGTGCGATGGTCGTACCGGCCGATGGACTGGCCATGATCGGAACTCCGTTGGTCAAGTCGCTACCCCGGGGGTCGCGACGGATATCGGCTTGTGGCTGCGGCAAGTGATGGGCGTCCGCGCCGGAAGTTCTCATGATATCTGAAGAGAGCGACCACAATGCCTCGCGCTTCGGCCCACGAGAGCCGTCGCTTGGGACCTACACTGACAGGGCCGCCGCAGCCTTCGACATACAAGACGATGCTCGCAAGCGGCCGACTGCCTGCCATGGCCGACGCACCCGACATCTCCAAGCGACCTGCGACTCCGACAGCTGAGGAGACCATCGAGGTCGTTCATCCAGCGCGGGCTTCGGGCATGTCGGGCTCGCACGCGGCGCTGCCGCGGCAGATCGGCGAGTACGTCATCCGGCGCGTCATCTCTTCCGGCGGCATGGGTGTGGTGTACGAAGCGATGCAGGACCAGCCGCGGCGCTCGGTCGCGATGAAGGTCATGCGTCAGGGTCTTGCTTCGCGCTCAGCGCTGCGGCGCTTCGAGTTCGAGTCGCAGATCCTGGGCCGCCTGCGTCATCCGTGCATCGCGCAGGTGTACGACGCGGGCGTGCATCACGAGGAAGGCGCTCCGCCAGTCCCGTTCTTCGTGATGGAGTACATCCCGGCCGCGAAGACGCTCGTGGACTACGCGCAGATGCACCAGTTGGGCATGCGCGAGCGCCTCGACCTGTTCAGCAAGGTGTGCGAGGGCGTGCACCACGGCCACCAGAAGGGCGTGATTCATCGCGATCTCAAGCCCGGCAACGTACTCGTCGATTCGTCGGGCCAGCCCAAGATCATCGACTTCGGCGTGGCCCGCGCCACCGATTCCGATCTGGCCATCACGACTCTGCAGACCGACGTCGGGCAACTGGTCGGCACGCTGCAGTACATGTCACCCGAGCAGATCGAGGCGGACCCGAACGATCTCGACGTTCGCAGCGACGTCTACTCGCTGGGCGTGGTGCTGTACGAACTGCTGACAGGCCGGCTGCCCTACGACGTAACCAACACTCCGGTGGTGCACGCGACGCGCATCATCCGCGAGCAGTCGCCGGCCCGGCTCTCGACCATCGACCATGATCTTCGCGGCGATGTTGAGACCATCTCGCTCAAGGCCCTGCAGAAGGATCGCGAGGCCCGCTACCAGTCGGCCCTGGACTTGGCGCAGGACATCCGGCGCTATCTGAACAACGAGCCCATCAGCGCCCGTCCGCCGAGCCTGATCTACCAGATTCGCGTGTTTGCGAGGCGGAACAAGGCGGCGTTCAGCGCCATCGTCGCTGTCGTCGCCGTATCGCTGGCCGCGGCTGTGGTCAGCACGCTCTTTGCCCGGCAGGCGATCCTCGAGCGCGATGCCAAGGACGCGGCCCTCAAGCGCGTGCAGCAGGAAGCCGACGCCAACCGCGCCGCCGGCAACTTCATGCGCGATGTGCTGGCCCTGGCCAGCCCGCAGCGCGCCATGGGCAAGCAGATCACGGTGCGCGAGGCCCTCGACATCGCGGCGTCGAACATCACGGCGGCCACCGCCGGCCAGCCACTTGCGGAGGCGGCGGCCCGCGTCGCCGTCGGCGCAACGTATCGCACGCTCGGCCTGTATGACGAGGCGCAGGACCATCTCACGCGCGCCCTGGAGATTCGCAAACAGGAGCGCGGGGCGGAGCATCCCGACACGCTCGCGCTCATCACCGAACTGGCGAGCGTCATGGGCGACGTGAACCGCACGCCCGAGGCCATCGCCATGATGACCGACAACCTCGCGACGCAGCAGCGCGTCCTCGGCCCCAACACCATCGACACCGTCCGCACCACCAACGCCCTGGCGTGGCTGAAGTACGGCAGCCGGGACTACGAAGAGGCGGAACGTCTGTTCCGAGCGTCGCTTGAAGGCTTCACCAAGACAG
>DATKJG010000413.1:0-3139 GCA_035543215.1 Phycisphaerales bacterium
CGGCACGGCCGGCATCCGCTGCCAGCGATCCTGATCCAGCGTGCCCGCATGGAGCAGCGCCTCCGCGCGTTCGCCAATGTGCAGGCCCATGATGCATGCGCCGGCTGGCGCATCCGGCACTGTGAGGTCGAGATCAAGGAGTCGGTTTCGCTGGACATTTCGGGCGAGGCCTCCATGCCTCTGCGCGGCCGCATCGACCGGATTGACGAGAACATTCGCACGGGGCGCTGGCGCGTCATCGACTATAAGACTGGCGAGCGCGGCAACAGCCCGATTCAGGTCCACCACAACGCCAAAGAGGTTCCAGCGCTGAACGACGAGATCGAGTGGCACGATCTGCAACTGCCGCTGTATCACCTGCTGGTGACACGCGAGAAGGGCCTCGCGTTGCCGGCCGATCGCATCGAACTGGGATACATCGTGCTGCCGCGCCGGGCCGATGGCGCGCGGTGGCTGAGCGCGGCGTGGACGGCGAAGCACATCGAGCATGCGCTGAACCGCGCGCGTGAGATTGTCCGCGAGATTCGCGCAAGCGCTGCGACCGGCGCGTTCGAACGCAATCGCGACATCGACGGGCCGTGGGATACGTACGCGCGCATCTGCCAGACTGCGGCGTTCCAGCCTTCGGGCGATGCTGACGAGAGCGGCGAAGGCGATGGCGCCAGCGCCAACGGGGGTGATGAATGACGACGGCATCCGTCGGATCCACCGCACCGCGTCAGCGTCCGCCATCAGCGAGCTCCGCCGCGCCACTGCCGGTACCGATCGAGCACCTGCATCACAAGGTGATCCTCGCGTCGGCGGGATCGGGCAAGACGCATGAACTCAGCGGGCGATACCTTTCTCTTCTCGCTGCCGGCGCGCCTCCGCAATCCATTCTCGCCAGCACCTTCACGCGCCTGGCGGCCGGCGAGATTCGCGATCGCCTGCTCAAGCGCCTGGCTGACAGTGTCGGCGATTCAAAGAAGCGCGCAGAACTGGCGGAATCGCTGGGTCTTCCATCGCTGACATCAGCGCAGGTGATGTTGCTGCTCAGCGCGCTGGCGCGGAATCTGCACCTTCTCAAGGCGGGCACGCTCGATGCGTTCTTCGCGTCGGTTGTGTTCGCGTTCGCCATCGAACTCGGACTGCCACTGGGCGCGAGCATCGTCGATGAGCAGGACAACCTTGCGCTGCGGCTCGAGGCGGTCCGGCTGATGCTCGATGAGGGCAAGCCTGATGAACTCGTCGAGTTGCTGCGACTTCTCAGCCGCGGCGAGAGCGAGCGCAACGTCACCGGCACGCTCGATCGCCTTGTGAGCGACCTGTACGAGATCTGGCACGAGACGACGCCTCAGGCCTGGGACTGCGTGCCGGTGATCGAAGGACAATTGTCGCGCAGCGACGTCGTCAAGGCGCTCGATCGCCTTGCGAATTGCGATGTGCCCAATGACAAGCGGTTCGCCGGCGCGCGGGCGAATGAACTGCATGCCGCCAAGGCGCACGACTGGAGCGACTTCATCGACAGCGGCATCGCGAAGAAGGTCCTGCAACAGGACTTCTCGTACTACGGCAAGACGATCCCGCAGACGATGGTCGCGGCCTATCAGCCGCTGGTGCGGCACGCCGTCGCCGTCATCGTCGGCCGGTTGCGCGATCAGACGCTGGCGACGCGCGATCTGCTGGCGCAGTTCCACCGTCAGTACGCAGCGCTCAAGCGGCAGCGGCGGGTGATCACCTTCGCCGATCTCACGCAGGCGATGACCCGGGCCGAGCGCGATGCCGGTCCGCTGACGGAGATCTTCTTTCGTCTCGACGCCAGGCTGCAGCACCTGCTGCTGGATGAGTTCCAGGACACGAGCCTGGCGCAATGGCGGGCCTTGCAGCCGCTGGCCAGGGAGATGACTGACAACGCCCCGCCGGAGCGCACGTTCTTCTGCGTCGGCGATGTGAAGCAGTCGATCTACGTATGGCGCAACGCCAACCCGGAAATCCTTGAGCGCCTGCCGGCGATGCTGCCGGGCGTGGAGGAAGCGGCGCTGGACAGGAGTTGGCGCTCCTCGCCCATCGTGATCGATGTCGTCAACACCGTGTTCGCGGGGCTGACCGGCAACGCGGCGCTCGAAGTTCGCGCCAAGCGCAACGGTGAAGAGGACGACGACGACACCTACGCCGAGGCGGCCGGGCTGTGGCACGCTGCCTTCAACAGGCATGAGGTCGCGGAGCGCAATCGCTCACTGGCGGGATACGTGCAGATGCGCCTCGGCCCGGCGCGAGCCGGTTCGGGCGCAGGTGCAATGCGTGCGCAGAAGCATCAGCGACTGCGTGCAGCGGCGCGCCTGGTGGCCGATCTGCATCGCGCCAACCCGCGCATGCGCATCGCGCTGCTGACGCGCACCAACGACGCCGTAGCGCGACTCCTGTACGAACTGGGCTCCGAAGCCTTGCGTGTGCCGGCAAGCGGTCGTGGCGGCGGGCCGCTGATCGATGCGCCGCCGGTCAACGTTCTGCTCGACCTGCTGCAACTGGCCGATCACCCGGATGACACGGTGGCGGCGTTCAATGTCGCCCGCTCGCCTCTGGGCGAGGCGCTGGGTTTCACCGACTACGCGCGTGCCGGGCGCCGGCGGTACCTGGCGCGGCAGACGCGCGAGACGCTCTTGCGCGACGGCTACCAGCGCACGCTGGCTGGATGGGTCGCGCTCATCGCCGGCTCGTGCAACGCCCGGGAACTTCGTCGCGCAGCCCAGGTCGTGGAACTCGCAGGCGTGCACGATCGCCGCCTGGCGCTGGGCGGCGGCTCGGCTCTGCGGCCGGACAGTTTCGTGACGCTGGTCGAGGAGAAGGACATTCCCGACTCTCAACCCGCTCCCGTCGAGGTGATGACGGTGCACCAGGCCAAGGGACTGGAGTTCGACGCCGTCGTGCTTGCGGAACTGGGCGAGAATCTCAGCGGCAACAACACGCCGCCGTTCGTCTTCGACCGCGATCCGGGCAGCGGCGAGATCACGCGCATCAGCCGATGGATCGGCGATGAGGTCCTCGCCCACGTGCCGAGCCTGCAGCCGGTGATGCGGCAGCATCGCATCCGCACGATCCGCGAGAGCCTGAGCCTGCTGTACGTGGCCATGACGCGGCCGAAACAGGCCCTGTACATGAT
>DATKJG010000414.1:0-5736 GCA_035543215.1 Phycisphaerales bacterium
GCTGTGGATGCTTGTCGAAAAGTACGGCCGGTCGAGCGGACTGCTCAAATCGGTATCGCCCCACACCCTGCGCCACTGCTTCGCCACCCACCTGATCGGCGGCGGCGCCGACCTGCGCGTCGTGCAGGAACTGCTCGGCCACTCCGACATTGCCACGACGCAGATCTACACGCACGTCGATCGCAGCCGCCTGCGCGATGTGGTGAAGAAGCATCATCCGCGGGGATGATTCGAGCACCTATTTCGGGCCCTTGTGCGCCAGCAGCCGCAGGCTGTTCGCCACGACCAGCAGCGTCGAGCCTTCGTGGCCGACGACGCCCACGGGCAGCGGCACCTTGCCTAGCAGCGTGAACGCCAGCAGCGCCGCGATCACGCCGATGGCGAAGACTAGGTTGCCGATCATGATGCGCTTGACGCGCCGCGCCAGGCCGAAGGCCCACGGCACGCGGTTGAGATCATCGTGCAGCAGCACGACATCGGCCGTCTCCAGCGCCGCGTCGGCTCCGATCCCGCCCATCGCCAGACCCACATCCGCCACGGCGAGCGCGGGGGCATCGTTGACGCCATCGCCGACTACGGCCAGCCCGCCCTTGCCGCCTCCCCGGCCGCCGCCGTTGCCATTGGTCATCGGCGTGGCGCGAATCCTCCTGATCTGCTCGACCTTGTCCTCGGGCAGCAACTCGGCGTGCACGTTCTCGATGCCGAGGTCTCTCGCAAGTCGTTCGGCGATCACGCGCGAATCGCCCGTGAGCATCGTCACGCTCTCCACGCCCACATCCTTCAATTCGCCGGCAAGTTCCTGAGCGCCCTCGCGTGGCGTGTCGGCGAGGCTGAGCACCAGAGCCTGGTCGTCGTGCGCGATGACGATGGCCTTGCCGCCGCTGGAAGCGATGCGATCGACCATGTTCTTCGTGTGCCTGCGGAAGCACACCGCGATCAGCGGCTCGCAGAAGTCGTAGTTGCCGATGCGAACGGGCTTGCCTGCGTAGGTTCCTTCAATGCCCTGGCCGGCGATGCGCGTCAGCGTGGCCAGTTCAGCGGGTCGCAGCGAATGCCCGCGGGCCAGCCGCACGATTGCGGCAGCGATGGGATGCGTGGAGCGCTGTTCGACAGCCATCGCGATGCTCAGCAGGCTTTCGATGTCGCTGCCGGCGACGCTCTCGACGTGCGTGACCTCGATCTGGCCGCGCGTGAGCGTGCCGGTCTTGTCGATGGCGACGCGCGTGATGTCGGCCAGTCGCTCCAATGCGTCGCCGCCCTTGATCAGCACGCCGGCGCGGGCGGCGCGGCTCAGGCCGCACAGCGTCGCCGTCGGAGTCGCAATCACCAGCGCGCATGGGCTCGCAACGACCAGCAGCGTGATGGCGCGATACGCAGCGTCGATCCAGCTCAGATCGCCGAAGAACCGAAAGAGGAAGAACGCGAGCAGCGAGCCGAGCATCACGGTCGTCGCATACGGCGTCGAGAGCCGGTCGATCAGGCGCTGCAACGGCTGCCGCGTTTCCTGGGCTTCGATGACCAGTCGCAGGATGCGGCTGATGCTCGATTCCGTCACCGGCCGCACGACGCGCGCCTCGAGCGGCCCCTCGGTGTTGATCGTGCCGGCGAAGACCTCGTCGTCCGGCCCGACGCCGCGCGGGAACGATTCGCCAGTGAGCGAGGACTGGTCAAGCGTGCTGTGGCCCCTGACCACCGTCGCATCGGCCGGAACCGTCGCGCCCGGTCGAATGAGCACGACATCGCCGGCAGCGAGTTGCTCGGCGTCGGCATTGACCCAGTCGCCCGATGGGCTGCGAACCAGGGCGTTGCGCGGCATGAGCTTGTTCAGGCGGCTGACGGCGTCCTTGGTTCGCGCCAGGGCGCGATTCTCCAGCGCGCCGGCGAGCGTAAACATGAACAGCAGCAGCGAGCCTTCCTCCGGGTGGCCGATGGTCGCCGCCAGCACGGCACCGACGATCATGAGCACATCGATGTCAGGCCGCAGTTCGCGAATCGACTCCCACGCCGCCCGCGTGCCATGAATCGCGCCAAGTCCGAGGCTGATCCAGACCAATGCGTGGCCGAAACTATGCACCGCAGGCGCGGTGGACTGGTCGACGACGCGCCACAACAGATAGCCGAGCCCGAGCGTGATGCCCGCCGCGATGGCGACCGGCATCTCGCTGGCATCGCTGAAGAGCCAGCGCAACGAGAACTTCGCCGCCGGTGAAGGGGGCGCGGCGCGCACACCCATCGGCGCGGGCGAAGCGACGCTGGGGATGGTTGTCTGCGAGACGCTCATCGAACGCAGTAGGGTAGGAACCCCCGAGACTTTGTCGGTCGGACCGGAGCGCAGTCATCGCGCAATTGTCAATGGTCCCACCACGGAGTGGGCGGGCTTCACCGCCGCTATCATGCCTCGACACATGCGGCAGTACCTTGAATTGATGCGCGATGCGCTCGAGCACGGCGTGAGAAAGGACGACCGTACTGGCACCGGCACGCTGAGCGTCTTCGGCCGGCAGATGCGCTTCGATCTCAGCGAAGGCTTCCCGCTGATCACGACCAAGAAGGTGCATGTGCGCTCGATCATCCACGAACTGCTGTGGTTCCTGCGTGGCGAGACGAACGTGAAGTGGCTGCATGAGCACGGGGTTTCGATCTGGGATGAATGGGCCGACGACAACGGCGACCTCGGGCCGGTGTATGGCTATCAGTGGCGCTCGTGGCCGACGCCGGATGAGGGTGGCAGCGGGGGGATCGATCAGATCAGTGATGTGATCGAGCAGATTCGCGTCAATCCCGATTCGCGGCGATTGATCGTCAGTGCATGGAATGTCGCGGACATTCCGAGCATGGCGCTGGCGCCGTGCCATTGCCTGTTTCAGTTCTACGTGGCGGATGGGCGACTTTCATGCCAGTTATATCAGCGTTCAGCTGACATCTTCCTCGGCGTGCCGTTCAACATCGCCAGTTACGCGCTGCTGACGATGATGGTGGCGCAGGTGACGGGCCTGGAGCCGGGCGAGTTCATCCACACCTTCGGCGATGCGCACCTGTATCTCAATCATATCGACCAGGCGCAGGAACAGTTGTCGCGGCAACCGCGCGCGCTGCCGACGATGCGGATCAATCCGAAGGTGAAGTCGATCCTCGAGTTCGCCTACGAGGACTTCGAACTGGCAGGGTACACCCCGCACCCGCACATCGCGGCGCCGGTGGCGGTGTGAGGGCATTGACGCTTGTCGATTGTCGATTGACGACGCGCTCGCCAATCCTCAATCGTGAATCGTCAATCGTCAATCACCCTGATCGTCGCCATGTCGCGCAATCGTGTGATCGGTCGCCGCGGCGAATTGCCGTGGCGCTTGCCGATCGATCTCAAGCGATTCAAGCAGCGCACAATGGGGCACGCGGTGGTCATCGGGCGCAAGACCTGGGACACCCTCAAAGGCGTGCCGCTGCCGGGACGGACCAACATCGTCATCACGCGCGACCGCTTGCTTCGCGCGCCCGGCGCGATCGTGACAGATTCGCTTGACGCAGCGCTGAGCGCGGCTCGAACCGCCGATCCCGACGCCGGCGAGATTTTCATTGCCGGCGGCGCGGAGATCTATCGACTGTCGCTGCCCCGGGCTGATCGCATCGACACGACCCTTGTGGATGCCACCATCGCCGATGGCGATGCGTTCTTTCCCGAGTTCGAGGGCGATGCGGCATGGCGGCTGGTGCGCGAGGAGCGGCACCCTGCCGATGCGAAACATCAGTTCGCGTTCGCGTTCCGCGACTACGTGCGCGAACGTCACGCGGCTGAGCGCTAGTCGCAGCCGCCTTCGGATTATTGTTTCTCGATCGTCACAACCGGTTCGCTGCGGATCGCAACCAGGCCGATCAGCGGCTGGTCCGGCCCCGTCTGGATCTCGACGAGCCGCACAGGCTCGGACGGATACGAGCGAAACAGGCCGCCGGCGTAAAAGCGCTGACCATGCTGATCAAAGAACTCCCAGAGCGAGATTCGCAGCGTCGCGCCTGCGGGCAGGCTGCTCAAGCGGTGCGTGTAGCGCTGATTGATCCACAGGTCGAAGTCGGCGTATGACTGCGCGGTCGAGTTGACGATCTCCAGGTCCGTGCCGCGGCGGAAGCACTGGACGTCCGCAGTCTTTGTCGTGTGATGTTCGAGGGGATAGGGCCGCGTGGCCAGATCGGGCACGTACGCCGTCGGCGAGCAGGAGCACAGCGCCAGCGCCGATGCGATGAGGCCGAGACAGACCGGCGTGTTCGTGGCAGTCACGACAACAAGGTAGCACAATCATTGCGCGTTGCCCTCTCCCTATCATCCTTGCCATGTCCGTCGGGCTTACGCCATCTGATGTGCCGCCGAAGGTCACGACACGGTCGATCGCGGAAATCGCGCGCACGTATCGCATGGATGAGCGAATCGCCAAGATCGTGCCGGGTTTCGATGCCCCGATGTTCCAGGCGGGCCTCGCCGGCTACTCCGATGGCGCGATGCGCATCGTCGCGCGGCGGCACGGCTGCCCGTACTGCATCACCGAGGCGCTGCTGGATCGCACGCTCCTTGCCGGCGGCAAAGGGCGGCGCAAGGAGGATCCCGACCTGCTCGAGCGCGAGGCGAATCGATCAGACGATGCCGAGCACTTTCCGGACCTCGGCGACTTGGATGAGAACCGCGTCGCCAGCCGGCACGATCATCCGATCGCCGGGCAGATCATGGGCTGCACGCCGCGCGAGATGGCCGATGGCGCGTCGGTGCTGGTGCGGATGAACTACGACGTGATCGATGTCAATCTCGCCTGTCCCGTGAAGAAGATGCGCAAGAGCAACCGCGGCGGGCACTGCCTGACCGATCCGGATCAGTCGATCGCGATCCTGCGAGCCGTGCGCGAGCGTGTTCCCCCCACGATTCCAGTGACGGTCAAACTACGCCGCGCGTACGACGACACTCCGGAGATGGCCGCGAGTTTCGAGCGCATCTTCAACGCCGCGTACGACCTCGGCTACGCATGGGCGACGGTGCACTGCCGCACGGTGCAGCAGAAGTACCAGGGGCCGGGCCGCTGGGAATTCCTCGCCGACCTTGTCGCGCGGCATCCCGACAAGATCATTTTCGGCTCGGGCGATGTCTGGTGCGTGGATGACATCTTCGCCATGCTCGAACTGACCGGCGTGCACGCGGTGGCGGTGGCGCGCGGCTGCATCGGCAACCCGTGGATCTTTCGCCAGGCGCGGCAGTTGATGAACGGCGGCCGCCCCACATCGCCTTCGCTCGCCGAACAGCGGTCAGCCCTTCTCGAGCACATCGATCTCTCGCTGGCGCTACATGGCGAGCACAAGGCCTCGCGCATGATGCGCAAGTTCGGCATCAAGTTCAGCGCCCACCATCCAGACGGCGAAGAGGTGAAGCGAGAGTTCATCGAGGCGCGCACGATCGCGGAATGGATGGCGGTCATCGATCGCTGGTATCCGGTCGATCCTCGCGTAGGGTGGGCATCGCCCACCGCGGCCACAGTCGACGCGTAATGCGTGGAGTCGTCCGAAATGTTTCGAGGGCATATCGCGGTGGGCGATGCCCACCCTACGGGTAATAATGCCCGCATGCACACCGAATTCATCGAGTACGCGCACGAGGGCGTGACGTGCGAGGGTTACCTCGCCTACGACGCGACGCTCAAGGGCCGCCGGCCGGCGGTCGTTGTCTGTCACGCGTGGGCGGGCCAGGATGAGTTCGCCCGCGGC
>DATKJG010000415.1:0-4869 GCA_035543215.1 Phycisphaerales bacterium
GGTCGATCAAGCGCCGATCGTCAGTGCGATCGCTGCGCGAGAAGTGGTTGGTTTCGATTACCGGCAGTCGATTCGCCGCCGCCTCGCGAAGACGCCGCAGCGCAGAGGCGCTGACGGCGTCGGCATGACCGGTGCGATGAATGTGCACGAACTGCGGCTGCCAGGCGACAGCCTGTAAAACGGCGGCATCGACCTCGGCCGGGCTGTATCCGCCAATCCAGACGGGAATGCCTTCGGCCTGCATGGCCTCCGCGCGGCTGCCGCCCTTGTCGATGCCCAAGACTGCGACCTCGTGGCCAGCCGCCCGGTAGGCCCGCGTGCAGTTCTGGGCGGCGCGCTCCGTCCCTCCCGGCCCCAATTCCTTGGCAATGGTCAGAATTCGCATGAGGGGCTCAAACCGGCCTTGAAACGGGGCAGGCGGGGGCCGGCTGGTGGAACCTATCGACCAGGTCGGGGTGGGGTCAATCGATGTGCCGGTAACGCATCCGGACGCGCAAACAAGCCGATATGAACAGCCGTACGTCCTGAACGCGCCCACGGTGCGTTGTGGGCTAGCATTGCCCCTTTGTACTCAGCCGATCCGATCGCCAGATGATGATGAAGATCCTTGAAATCGCAGTGATGCTCAGCTCCGTTCTCGGGCTGGGTTATCTGCTTTGGCGATCCTACTGGGTCTTCGCGATCGTGATCCTGATGTGGCCGCTGGAGCAGTTGCTGCAGACCTACGTCCCGTACCTCGCGTACAACGAATGGGTAACCAACTACCTCATCGCGATCCTTGCGATGGTGGCAGTGGCCAGCAGATTCATGCGTGGCGATCCGATCTTCGTTGGCTACGTCAATCGCGTCTGGCTTCTCACGATCGCGTTGTACGTGTTGTGGCTCTTCGGCCACCTATGGTCGCCGGCCGCGGACATCATGGTGCCCAAACTGGGCTTCAATCTGCGCTACCAGGTGTTTCTGCTGGCTGTGCTGCCGTTGCTGATCACTGATCTGCGCGACTTCACGCGCCTGGCCACGGGGATCATGGTGCTGGGCACGGCCATCTCGGTGTTGATCCTCATCAATCCCAGGACCTCCTACTGGGGTGGGCGGCTCATCCTCGACTTCGGCATGAAGGGCAATCTCGGCGAGCGCGGCAATCCGCTGGCCGTTGCCGAGATGGGCGGCTTGATGGCGCTTATTGCTGCCCTGATCCAATTCCCACAGGCACGCGCCAAGACCACAATCTTGCGCGTCGCAGCCTTCGTCTTCGGCCTGGGGGTGGCAATCGGATCGGGTTCGCGTGGACAGGTGCTCGCGGCCGGAATCGCCGGTGTGCTTTTCTACCCCATGGCACGACGTCTGGCGAACCCGCGCCAGTTCTTCGCTGTTCTCATCGGCTTCCTCTTCCTCGTTGCCGGTGTTTACATCGTCTTCCAGCTCTTCGTCAACATTCAGAACGAAGAGCGTTGGACCATCGCCAATCTCTTCCGCGACACGCTGCTGCGCATGCACTACGTGGATCTCCTGTTCACGCGGTATCTGGATGAACCCGCGAAATGGCTGCTGGGCCTGGGCACGGGCGCCTTCGCCGTCGTCAGCGAGGAGCGCGGCACCTATTACGTGCACAATGTCGCGGCCGAGATCCTGTGCGAGAACGGCTTGATCGCGTTCGGCATCTTCCTGGTCATATGCGTCTTCGTCGTCAAGGATGGACTGGTGATGTGGCGCGACAACCGTGAGGATGACCAGAGTCGATCGAGCGCGGCGCTACTGATGGCCATCTGCCTGTATGCGTTGCTGCTGGCTCTGAAGCAGGGCACGATCGCCTACCCTGCCCCATTCTTCTGGTGGGTGATCATGTGCAAGGTGGCGTACTTCGAGCGCCGATTGGTGGCCGGCAGCGAGATGGCGATCGACGAACCGATCGATGAACTACCCGCCCGACTGGCCATGCGATAATCGCAGGATCGGTTCACCACCACCATGTCTGGCCTTCGCCCATTGCTCGGCCGCGTTCTGCGTCGCGTGCCGGCGTCATGGAAGAGCAGCATCAAGTGGTCGCTGACCATTCCCGACATGGAGGCCAGCCTGCGCAACATGGCGCGCATCGGGTTTGCCCCAAAGCAGGTCCTCGATATCGGGGCGTACGTCGGTGAGTGGACGCGCATGTGCCGGCGAATCTTCCCCGAATCGCATGTGCTCATGTTCGAGCCGCAGCCGGAGCGCAAGGCCGGCCTGGAGGCGCTGTGCCGCGAGGTTTCCAACGTCGAGCTGAACACATCGTTGCTGGGCCGGGCGGCGCAGGGAGCGGTCACGTTCCGGCTTCTTGAGACCGGCAGTTCGATCTACGCGACGGGCCGACACGCCGATGCGCCGATGATATCGCTTCCGATGACCACGCTCGGAGCCGTCGTGCGAGACACGCCGTTCGCGCGGCCGAACCTGATCAAGATCGACGTGCAGGGCGCGGAACTCGACGTCTTCACCGGCGGTTGGGAGGTGGTCTGTGCTGCCGAGGCCATCGTGATCGAAGTCGCGCTGTTCGCCGAATACGCCAACGCGCCGCTTGCATCGGAGGTCATTCGTGCGCTTGACGATCGCCAATTCCGTCCCTACGACATCTGCACGATCTGGCGCAACACGCCGACGCGATCAGCGGACCAGGCGGACATGATTTTCGTGCGCGACACCTCGCCGTTGTTCGAGAAGCGTCACTATCTTGGATGAGGGCGACTGGATGAACCGCCGATCACACACATGAGCCGTTCCATGCGCGAATTCGTGACCTCGACCGCCGCAAGGATGCCCTTCGGCAAGTCGCTGCTGAGGATGGCACGCACCTGGCGCATGCGACGCACGTTCGGCGTCAAGGGCAGCCCGGAGGAAGTCTTCTCGCACTACTTTCGTCGCAACAGCTGGGGCGATCCCGAGAGTCTCTCCGGCCCGGGCTCGACGATCGAATACACCTCGAATCTCCGGCGCGAACTTCCCGACCTAATGAAGCGCCTTGGAGTACACCGACTGCTGGACGCGCCTTGCGGCGACTTCAATTGGTTTCGCCTGATCCGCCCCGATCTGTCGCTGCAGTACATCGGCGGCGAGATCGTCGCGGATCTTGTCGCGCGCAACAACGCCCAGTACGGCGATGACCGGACCTCCTTCGTTCACCTGGACATCACGAACGATCACTTGCCGGCTGCGGACCTCTGGCTCTGTCGCGATGTGCTCTTTCACCTTCGAGAACGAGAGGTGTTCCTCGCCTTCGACAACTTCCTGCGCAGTGACATCCGATTCCTGCTGACGTCGTCGCATCCGGAATGCCGGCAGAACACCGACATTCCCACCGGCGCCTTCCGGCCCCTCAATCTGCGCCTCTCGCCGTACGGCCTTCCCGAGCCGCAGCAGGTCATTGACGACTGGATCAAAGGTTGGCCGGTGCGGCACCTGTGCCTGTGGGACCGCTCGCAGGTCGAACGGGCGATGCGCGAGAATCGCGCGTACAGGAAGGCTGTCGCATCGCGTCAATGACCGGTGACCGCCCGCGCTTGCGACGCCTCATCGGCAGGGCTACCATCGTCCCCCCGCAGGTGTGCATGTTGCCGGGGAGTTCAAGGAGAAACGCACTTCCATGCCCGCCACTGTCGCTCCCTCGCACGCTCCGACCGGCTCATCATCATCCTCCGCCTCGACGCAGCCTGCCTCATCGCTGATTGCGCCTCATGGCGGCAGCGGTCTTGTGAATCGCATTGTTGATGCCGAGCGAGCCAAGGCGTTGCGCGAGCGGGCCAAGACGCTGCCGCGCATCACGCTCTCGGCCAAGCAGGCGTGCGACCTGGAGATGATCGCCATCGGCGCCTTCAGCCCGCTCACCGGTTTCATGAAGCAGGCCGACTTTGCCAGCGTGTGCACGAATATGCGACTGGCTGACGCGGATGGAAAAGCAGGAGCGGTCTGGCCGATCCCGATCACGCTTTCGGTGGATGACGCGGTCAAGAACACGCTTGAGCGTCGCGGCCAGGCGGCCCTCTATCACTCCGACGGCACGCTCATGGCGGTGATGGATACCTCCGACATCTACCCGCACGACAAGAAACTGGAGATCCCGAACGTCTTCGCCACCGAGGATGCAGCCCATCCCGGCGTCAAAGCCGTCATGGATGAGGGCAGCTGGTGCGTTGGCGGCACGCTGCATGTCATCACCGTGACTCCGGAGAAGGAGCCGGGCGAGCAGTTCACCGAGTACCGCCGGCCACCGGCCGTGACCCGCGCCGAATTCGAGAAGCGAGGCTGGAAAACCATCGTCGCCTTCCAGACGCGCAATCCGATCCACCGCGCGCACGAATACCTGACCAAGTGCGCCCAGGAAATGGTGGACGGCCTGATGGTGCATCCGCTGGTGGGCGAAACCAAGCCCGGCGACATTCCCGCCGATGTGCGCATGGAGTGCTACAAGGTTCTCACTGACAAGTACTACGTGCCGGCGCGAACGCTGCTGAGCGTGATGCCCGCGGCGATGCGCTACGCCGGGCCGCGCGAGGCCATTCTTCACGCCATCGTGCGCAAGAACTACGGCTGCACACACTTCATCGTCGGCCGCGATCACGCCGGCGTGGGCAACTACTACGGCACCTACGATGCCCAGAAGATCTTCGATCGCTTCAAGCCCGATGACCTGGGCGTGACGATCCTGAAGTTCGAACACACCGCGTGGTGCAACGCGTGCGAATCGATGGTGAGCCCGAAGACTTGTCCGCACGGCGATGATCAGAAGGTCGCGCTCTCGGGCACGAAGGTGCGCGACATGCTGGCCTCGGCCCAGCGCCCGCCGCAGGAGTTCTCGAGGCCCGAGGTGGCGGACGTGCTCATCAAGTGGGCGACGAAGAA
>DATKJG010000416.1:0-2482 GCA_035543215.1 Phycisphaerales bacterium
TCATCGAAATCGATGGTGAGACTTGGCTTCAAGAACGATGGCACGATCATCGGCGGCCAGATTCACACCTGGGGCGGTGTGGGCGTGGGCGGACGCGGCGGCGGCGTGCGCTTCCCCTCTGAGCGCTACGCCTTCGGCGAGACCCAGCGCAGCCACGAGGATGTTGGCTTCAACGCCGGCGCGCCTCGGGCGATGCGTGCCCCGGGCCACCCGCAGGGCGCATTCGCTGAGGAACTTGCCATCGATGAGATCGCGACGATCGCCGGCATCGACCCGCTGGAACTGCGATTGAAACTCGATGGCAGCGAGGACCGCCGAGAGATGTACCGGCTCGGCGCGGAACTGATCGGCTGGAAGGATCGCCGCAAAACCGGCTCGCAAACGGGCACGATTCGTCGCGGCTTCGGCATGGGTTCGTGCAGTTGGGGCGCGGGCCGCTCGCCCGCCGACGCCGAAGTCATCATCAATCGCGACGGCTCGGTCATCGTTCGCACCGGCACGCAGGACATCGGCTCGGGCATGCGAACGATCGCCGGCGTGCTCGTCGCCGATCGACTCGGCGTGCCGCTGGCCAACATTGATGTGCAGATCGGATCATCGAACTATCCAGAGGGCCCGGCCTCGGGCGGCTCGACGACCTCGCCCAACACCTGTCCGGCGATCGTGGACGCGGCTGACGATGCCCGCGCGCAACTGCTCAAGACCGTGGCTGATCGAACGGGAGCGAACCCCGACCAGTTGAAGATCGTCAACGGCGAGGTGCGCAACAGTGAGCAGAAGATCGGCGACTGGACCGATGCCTGCTCCAAGATGCCGGCCGACACGCTTGTTGGCCGAGGCCGCAAGCAGCAGAACCAGCCGCATCCGGGCGAAGGGCACAGCCACGGCGCACAGTTCGTCGATCTTGAGGTCGACACGGAGACCGGCGTCGTTCGAGTCAACAAGGCCGTGGCGATCCAAGCGTGCGGCCGCGTCGTCAGCCGCAAGACCGCCGAGAGCCAGATCATCGGCGGCGTGATCCAGGGCATCAGTTTCGCGCTGTTCGAGCGGCAGATTCTCGATCGGACCACCGGCGCGTGCGTGAACGCCAACCTCGAGCAGTACAAGATTCTCGGCCCGGCCGACATGCCGCACATTCAGCCGGTGCTGTGGGACAAGGGCCAGACAGGCGTGCGCAGCCTGGGTGAACCGCCGGTGATTCCCGGCGCCGCGATGGTGGCGTGCGCCGTGTTCAACGCCATCGGCGCGCCGGTGCGGCACCTGCCGATCACTCCCGACAAGGTCCTCGCCGCACTTGATTTGACGAAGAAAGGAGGTGGCACGTGAATCTCTTCGCCATCGCCCAGCCGCGCACGTTCAGCGACGCCGTGACGCTGCTCAAGGACAGGCGCTTCACGCTGCCGGTGCTCAAGGCCGGCGGCATGGATGTGGTCGATCACCTCAAGGAAGGCCTGTCCGCACCCGATGCGCTGATCAACATCAAGCGTCTACGCCGCGACGGCAACGCCCAGGCCGTTTCCATGATCGACGGCAAGGATCGAGAGCCGCAGATCGAGATCGAAGCGACCGCGACCATGGCCGAAATCGCCGCCTCGCGCATGCTGCGCGAGCAGGCGCCGGTCGTGGGTCAATCGGTCGCCGACGCCGCCACGCCGCAGGTTCGCAACGTCGGCACCGCAGCCGGCAACCTGCTGCAGCGGCCGCGCTGCTGGTACTACCGCAATCAGCAGTTCAACTGTCTGAAGAAGGGCGGCGACCGCTGCTACGCGGTCGAAGGTGAGAATCGCTATCACGCGATCTTCTCCGATGGCCCGTGCCACATCGTGCATCCCTCGAACCTCGCGCCGGCCCTGATGGTGTGCGACGCCAAGGTGCACGTGATGGGCGGCACGCGCGACACGATCAAGATCGCCGACCTCTTCCACGGTCCGGAGAAGGGCGTGGCCAGCGAGCACACGCTTGAAGCGGGCGAGGTCGTGACGCATATCGCGCTCTCGCCGCGGCCGGCGTCCGCCTTCGTCTCAATCAAGGAGAAGCAGTCGTTCGACTGGCCGCTGGTCATGGCGGCGGTGGCGCTGGAGATGGACGGCACGAAGATCGTCAGGGCCGAGGTGTGCGCCGGCGCGGTTTCGCCCACGCCCATGCTGCTGCCGAATGTGGCCGAGGCGCTCGCGGGTGCAGATGTGCGAAACGATCTGGGTGTGCGCAAGGCGTGCGATCTCGCCAGCGAAGGCGCCAGGCCGATGAGCGAAAACGCCTACAAGGTAAAGTTGTTGCCGGTGGCCGTCTTCCGCGCGGTGATGAAGGCCGCGGGGCTCGATGTTGAACAGAAGGAGCGTGCCTCATGACTGCCAGGGAATCCGACATCAGCGGACTGAGCATGAAGGGCGCCGGCGCTGGCATCCCCCCAGCCGCGACCGAGCGCATCGATGCGCCGTGCACGCTTGATCGGCCTGTGAAACTGCGCGTCACCTGCATGCAT
>DATKJG010000417.1:0-4056 GCA_035543215.1 Phycisphaerales bacterium
TGCGGGCCATGATCTCGTTGTTGTCCAGTGAGAGGTTGAGGCCGATGACGTCGCCGATCACCACGTAGCCGCCCGAGGCCGGGGCCGAATCGCTGCCGTCGTCCACGTGCAGGCGAACCTGCGGATCCGGCGTGCCGATGCCGGCGAAGCCGCCGCTGCTGACGAAGATGCCGCGCGTCTGCAGAGAATACGGCGCGGCGGTGATACGCTGGCGCGGCGCGAGCGTGGTGAAACCGCCTGCGCCTGCCGGGATGCGCACAGCGACCTCCAAATACCGGTTGGATCCATCGAACACGCTGCTGCCGAAGGTCAGCGGCACCGTGAACCGGCCGTCGAGCACGGTGACATTGTTGAGCTGAATTGGACCGGCCTCAGCAACACCTCCTGCCAACACCCCATAGATCGAGAACTGAAAATCGGCCAGGCCGTTGAACAGCGCGTTGGAAGAGAGCAACTCGCCCTGGTAGGTAATGGTCGAACTGATCAGGGGCGGCCCGGCCTGGATCGGCGAGAGCAGTGATGCGGCAGCAAGAGCGGCGATGACAGGCCCCGTGGCGGAACGACGCATGCTTGTTTCTCCTGGTTCCAGGTGATGATGCAGCGGCTGGGCGCAGACTGACATCACAAGAAGGCGGGAACTCGGGACGCCTCGCGCCAGGAATTTGCGAATCTCAACCCTTTCGGGATTCACATTTGCCGCACGGTCACAAGCAGAGCCGTGCAGCCACGAGGTACTCCACATTGCCAGCCTGCGAGCCCCGCGAGCTCTTGCCTCCGGTGATCGGGGATTGAGTGTGGGCGATGACCTCGACCCCCCATTCCGGCATCTGATCCATGACGCGCTGCAAGACGCGTTGGGCCTGGTCCGCGTCGAGCCGACCGTCGTGCAGGAATTCGCGTTTCTGTGACTCATCAAGTTCGTAATGCGGCTTGACAAGCGTCAAGATGCGGCCGGCCGGCTTGAGCCATCTCAGGGCCGCAGGAATGGCCAGGCGCTGCGGCGTCCAGGCGAGATCGATCGCGACCAGATCTACCTGGTCTTGTGGGGGGGTGTGCAAGGCGTTGGTTCTTTCGA
This sequence comes from Phycisphaerales bacterium, assembly GCA_035543215.1. Classification (GTDB taxonomy): domain Bacteria; phylum Planctomycetota; class Phycisphaerae; order Phycisphaerales; family SM1A02; genus DATKJG01. The sequence goes on from DATKJG010000417.1 coordinate 1,076, forward strand.
TGACGACGACGCGGGAATCGTTGCGCAGCGTCCACGCCAGCGCGCCATAACCGGTGTCGATGGCATAGACCTTCGCCGCGCCGCGCTGCAGAAGGCAGTCAGTGAAGCCGCCGACATTGCAGCCAAAGTCGGCGCAAATCCATCCCTTCACATCAACACCAAACTCGCGGAGGGCGTGGTCGAGTTTCAGCCCTGCCCTTGAGACGAAGGGTGCATCGACTGATTCCTGGGCTGCTCTACGGCTTTTCACGGTGGTTTGCGTTTCCCTTTGCGGGCCCGCCTAGGAGGTCGCGTCATGCCATTCAATGCTCGTACCACGTGTGAGATTCAACTGGCTGCCGTTTCCGCAATTGCGGCCCTCGCCGTTCATGCGTCTGCTCAGTCCATCGTCACCGGCCCAGGTGCGGGCGTCCAGCCGATGCTTCGCACATTCTCCTCGCCCACCGGGATACCGCACCTGAACTTTCTCGCGTTCGGCGCCGGCGCGACCGGCGGCGTGCGAGTCGCGGGCGCTCACATCAGCGCCAGCCTGTGCGGAGATCTCATCTCGGGCACCGGACCGGGCACAACGGGCATGGTCAAGGTCTTCAACGGCTCCAACGGCAGTCTGCTGAACTCGTTCTATGCCTACGGCCCGTCGTACATCGGCGGCGTCTATGTCGCAGCCGGCGATGTCACAGGCGATGGCATCAGCGAGGTGATCACCGGAACCGACGTGGGCGCTGCGCCGCACGTCAAGGCCTTCAGCGCCGCCAACTCAAGCGAGATCCGGAGCTTCTTCGCCTACAGTCCCGGCTTCACCGGCGGCGTGCGCGTGGCCTCGGGCGACATCACCGGCGACGGCATCGATGACATCATCACCGGCTGCGGTCCGGCCACGGGCAGCACGCCGCATGTCAAGGTGTTCGACGGCGTCAACGGCGTCGAGGTACGCAGTTTCCTCGCGTTCGGCTCTGGCTGGCCCGGTGGCATCTTCGTCGCCAGCGGCGATATCAACGGCGACGGACGCGATGACATCATCGTCTCTGCCGACGCTGGCGCGACACCTGCGGTCGTTGCCTTCAGCGGCGTGAATGACGCAGTCCTGTTGAATACCTTTGCGTTCGAATCGAACTTCAGCGGAGGCGTGCGCATCGCTGCCCAGGACATGAACAACGATGGCAAAGACGACATCATCGCCGCGCGCGGCCCGGGCGGCGAGCCCGAGGTGCGCATCCTCAGCGGCGCTGGCGGAGTGGTGCTCGGCTCTTTCAACGCCGAAATCGATTCCTTCACTGGCGGCTGCTACGTCGGTGGCGTTCGCTATCCCCTCAACACCTGCCACCAGGACATCGCGCCTCTGCCCAACGGCGACGATGCGATCGACGTCAACGATCTGCTCATGGTCATCACCAACTGGGGACCGTGTCCCGATCCGCAGTCCTGTCGTGCGGATGTCACCCCTTTCAGCCCCGGCCAGGTCGGCGATGACACGGTGGATGTGAACGACCTGCTGATGATCATCACCTCATGGGGCGCGTGCCCGTAACGGCCCCATGCTCACATCCCCACGATGGCGATTCGCTTCTCATCCGCCGCCGCGAGTACTGCCGGCTTGTCGATGATGATCACGCGTCCCGCCCCCAGCGCAATGCAGCCACATCCCAGGCGGGCTGCCCGCTCAATCGTTCCCAGGCCGATCGTCGGCACGTCGGCCCGCATGTCATGATTGCGTTTTGCCGTCTTCAGCAGCACCCAGCCGCGGTTTGACTTGGCGCACAACTCGCCAGCGCGATCCATCATTGCATCGGTGCCCTCCACCGCCTCGACCGCCACCACATCGCGCTCGCGCACGGCGATCGACTGGCCGATGTCGAGTTCCACCGTCTGTGTCAGCAGGGGCCAGCCGAAGTCGATGTCGGCCCGCTGCGAAGCCGACGGCTGTGACTGCGTCATCACGCCTTCGATCGCGAGTTGATCCTGGATGTACATCGTCGAGTCGATGAGTGTGATTCCGTTCCGGCCGAGTTCCTCCACGACCGCGCGCAGCACGGCAGCATTGCGGCGATCATGCCGCAGATGACGGTACCACAACACCGCGGCGCGCCAATCGGGGATCTGTCGGAACACGCGCCAGCGATCGTGCATGCGGCCCTTGGCCACGCGGCCCACCATCACCGCCTCGCGCACGCCGGCCTTCCGCAGCACTCGACACCACTTGCCGATTCGCACGAGTCCGACGGTGTGGAATTCGTGGCAGAACTCCGGCAGCTGCAGGTCGTACTGGTCACGCAGGCCCACGCACGTCACGTGATTCCCGGCGTCCCTCATTCCGCGCGCCACCAGCAGCGGCAGACGTCCCCCGCCGGCGATCAGTCCGAGGTTTCGCGTCATCGCGGTCATATCGCGCACAGTTTCCCTGAAATCCGAGAGTAGTGCTGGGCTCACTGCGAGGATGTCGATACCATCCGCACCCTTCGTTCGATCGCCTGGCGCTATCAATCATTATCCTTCCTCTCCTCATTTCAGCGCCGTACCGCGAATCCTCACCTTATGAACACCGACCTCGCCTCGAAGCCTCTGGCGCAACCCTCATCGTCCGTCCACGTAGTGCGTCCTGTTGTCGCAGATGCTGCCGCGGCGATCATCGATTCCCGCGCCGCCTCGCCGGTCTTTGTGATGCGCAGCTCCAGGATCGGCGTCGAATGGGCGACCGCCATCGGCATCACCGCGATGCACCTGCTGGCGCTGCTCGCCTTTGTTCCGGGATTCTTCCACTGGAGCGGAGTGGTCGTTGCGCCTGTCCTGTACTACGTCGCTGGCGGGATCGGGATCTGCCTGGGATTCCATCGCCTGCTGACGCATCGCTCATTCCGGACCTTCAAGCCCATCGAATACGCATTGACCATTCTCGGCACGCTGAGTTGGCAGGGCGGACCCATTCGCTGGGTTGGCACGCACCGCATTCATCATTCCGAATCCGATGGGCCACTCGATCCGCA
>DATKJG010000418.1:0-14512 GCA_035543215.1 Phycisphaerales bacterium
GAAAGCAACGCCTCGACGTCACGTCGCAGTGACGGATCGCCGATGCACTCGCGCTCCAGCGCGTGGTCCTGCGCGTCGGAATCGAGCTCAAGCACAGCCGCGAAGATTTCGGAGATCCGCTCGTGTCGTTGAGGCATCATGGGCATGAGGACAGCTCCGCCCCCGAACACACACGCGACAAAGACGACCGAACCGGTCGCTCCGCTTCACGCCGGGGGCACGTCGCTTGAGCGATATCCCGCAAGTCTCCCGAATAGCCAGGCGCGCGCCAACGTCCAATCAGCCTTGACAGTTGTTTCCGCAATCTCGAGCACATGGGCGGCCTCGGGAATGCTCAGCCCACCAAAGTACCGCAGCTCCACAACGCGCCGTTGACGGTCGTTGAGCCGGCCAAGTTCTTCCAGCGCCTGGTCCACATCGAGCAGATCGACGGTTTCGCCATCGGTGGTGCGTTGCTCATCCAGCGGGACACGACGCCACGCTTCGGAAGTTCCTGGAGCAACACCGCCGCGTTTTTGTCGTGATTTGCCGCGGGCGTGATCGACCAGAATTCGCCTGATCATTTCTGAAGCCACCGCTGCAAAATGCGCTTTGCTCTGCCAATCAGCTCGTGTTTGCTGGATCAGCCGCAGATAGGCCTCATGAACCAGGGCCGTCGGCTGAAGCGTGTGGCTCGGCCGTTCCTGGTGCAGGTAATGCGCGGCTAATGCACGCAGCTCGTCATAGACCAAGGGCATGAGACGATCTGCCGCGCTTCGATCGCCAGATTTCATGGCATCGAGGATTTCGGTGGCATCCGACGGCATGAGATGCATTCCCAAGAAAGCGTGCGCGAACCACGGCGGTGGCCACCCGGGTTTGCTGCGCCGACGATCGCTGCATCCTACCAGATGGCCTGTCCATCATGGCCGGACGTGGTCGAATCCTTGAGCGTCCGACCGATTGACCCGCCTTTGTCGCGTGAGAGTGGTCCGCACCCTCAACAATCGACAGGAGACCAGTCATGAACCGCATCTCAGTCATCTCGTGCATTGCACTTTTCGCCGTAACCTCGATGGCCCAAGCACAGCTCGTCGCCGATGGCACTTTCGACAACCTGCCGGTTGGCACAGCCCCCAACTGCAGTCAATACGCAGGTGCGTGGGGTTGGCCCGCCTACTACGTTTCGGCCGGCACTTGTGAACCGGAATCCGCTGCTTTCCAGACCGTGCCGACAGGTTCCTTTGAGGCCGGCGCCGTCGGCAACTCGCTGCAGCTACACGTGGTCAACGCGCCCACACCGGTGGGATATCAGTTGCCCAACATTCTCACGCGAACGATCCAGGAAGAGGCTGAACAGCTGATCCTGGTCAAGTTCAGCATCTGGGTGCCGCAACCGGGAGTGAAGGGCGGCTCCGTCTACGTCGGCGGCGATCATGGGGGCGGCGGCTTTGGGTTCGCAACAGATCGTGGGCCACAAATGTCCTGGTTGGCCAATGGCACATGGATTCGCGCGAACCCCGGTGGGCAGGGTCCGGTGGTCTTGCTGCAGAATTACCCGACTGGGGCGTGGCTCAACGTCAAACTTGTCATAGACCTCGTCAACGACACATATGATGTCTGGTACAGCATGCTGCCGAGCGGACCATTCACGCTCATTGCGGTCGACGCGCCGTTTCGTTCAGGATCGTTGGACCACTTGGACCGGTTTACCGTCGCGAATTTCGATTTCCCGCAGATCGAGACAGCGCTGATGTTTGTCGACAATGTGAGCGTGGTGGTGACGCACGTGAGCGACATCAACACAGACGGCCACGTGGATGTCAACGATCTGCTTGCCGTGATCAGCGCGTGGGGCGCGTGCCCGGCGCCGCCGACCGCCTGCCCCGCCGATGTCAACCACAATGGCACCGTTGACGTGAACGATCTGCTATCGGTGATTACACACTGGGGGTGAGCATGTCACGCAAGGCACGTGTTTGGCGATCAGCCGCCCAAGTTCATGAAGAGGGTTGCTCTCGGGAGTGCCTCAAGCCGTCGCGGCCCGGCGGCGGCTTGCTTGTTGACATGGACGCTGATCGAGCAGGCTCGCTGTCACACGCTGGATCGCGATGTGGTAGTCACGGTCGCGTCGTTCTCTGTTCCACGCGTCAGCACATGACCGGCCTGGAAGGGCGACAGTCGTTGCGGTGTTTGCGGCCGGTGACTTGCCCTCCCTCACCCCACTAGGCGAGAATGGCGGCTCGACCCCCTCACCGGCCCCGGATCGCCACTCCACGCCCAGACATGCATGTCTCCGACGCGAGCATCGTACCGCATCATGTCCTCAGACGTCGCACGCCTCCTCAACAGCCTGCGCAAGGGCCACCGCCCGGCGGCGGATGAGCTGTTTCCGCTCGTCATGGGCGAACTGCGAAGCCAAGGCATCGCGGCTTCTTCGCCACGAGCGCCCCGAGCACACCTTGCAGGCCACGGCCCTTGGGCGTACATGCGGCTGGTGCGGCAAGATGAGGCGCAATGGCAGGATCGGGCACATTTCCTCGCCGTCGCTGCCCAAGCCATGCGGTTCATCCTGGTCGCTCACTCCCGCCAGAGAAAAACCGCCAAACGCGGCGGTGCGCGTGACGGGTCCCCCCTCGATTCCGCGCTTTTGGTGATGTACGAGACCTCCGCGAGCGTCGACGTGGAGGCCTTGAATGCTGCGCTGTCGGAATTGTCCGCCATCCGGCCTCGTGCCGCGCAGGTTGTCGATATGCGGTTCTTGGATCGAGGGTCCAGCCGCCAACTCCCCCACTCGCAATGCAAACCCGACTCCCTAATGTGACTCCTCTTACATTGCGAGTCGATTCGAACTCCCGCCGCTGGCCGTGGTCCAGATGGCGGCAGGCAGATCTCAAGATCAGATCACCATGACCATGCCCGAACCATCTTTGATACGGCCGACCAGCGCCCTCGAACGCCTCCATGTCATCGACATCCTGCGCGGCCTGGCCCTGCTGGGAATGATCCTCGTCCACTTTCACGATCACTCGCAGGAGATCGGCGGCGTGAACGATCTCATACGCACATTGATCTGGCGACTGGCCGAGACCAAGTCGCATGGCACGTTTGCGCTGCTCTTCGGTGCGGGCTTCGCACTGCAACTGCAGCGGGCCGATGCGCGCGGCGCGCCATTCGCGCTCGTGTATCTTCGCCGACTCTTCGTGCTCGCGCTGTTCGGCTTTGCGGCCCACGCGCTGTTCGGCTTCAATGTCCTGCTGGGCTATGCCGTCTGGGGCGTGCCGCTGCTGCTGATCCGCCGATGGTCGACGCGCGCGCTCATCATCACGGCCATTCTCTCGACGCTGTCCATGACGATCTACGCACTGATCCATGAGGCGTGGGCAGTCGCAGCCTTGGGGCGCGACGGCGCCGAGGCCCACTTCCAGGCGATTCAGGCGAAGGCGATCGAGGTGAACTCGGCGCTGCATGCTGCCGAGGATCAGGCGAACTACCCGCATCTGGTGCTGGCGCGCCTGCACCACATGGCCTGGTTCTACACCATGCCGTTCTGCTTCCTTCCCGGCGCGCAGGTCGCGCTGTTCATCGCCGGCCTGCTCGCGGTGCGGCATCGCATCTTTGAGCAGCCGCTCGCGCACAAACGCGTCATAGTGTCCATGATGGCCTTCGGCGTGATCGCGTGGTTCGCGGACAACTGGCTGCCGCCAGGAGGCTGGTCGCTCTTTGGCCTTCTGCGCGATCAGTGGCTGGCCTTCACCTACATCGGCGGCGTGCTGCTGCTGCTGGCGTACTTTCCGCGCTGGATCGAACGCCTGCGGCCGATCGGCCAGGCCGGACGGATGGCTATGACCAACTACCTCCTGCAGATCATGGTGCTGGATGTGCTGTTTTCCGGTTACGGCCTGCATGTGCCGGACATTCGGCCGATCTTCGTGCCGCTGGCCACGGCCCTGCTGTTCGGTTTCCTGGCAGCGATGAGCATGCTCTGGCTCGCGCGCTACCGCTTCGGCCCTGCGGAATGGGCGTGGCGCTCGCTGACCTACGGCCGCGCGCAGCCGACGCGTCGCCTGAGAGAGCCGCACGTCACCGGCGTCATGCCGGCAAGCGCTTCGCAGACGCCGACGCACTGAGTCGACGATTGGCTCTACAGTGACGTGAATGCCGTCTGAGTATGCCCCACGCGCCGATGTCCGCAATCCGGCTGCAACACAGCGCGCCGACGTGGAGGTGCGCCAGATCGGTGCGCTGCTGGACGCGCTGCCGTGCGGTGCGGCGCTCATCGACCGCTCCGGCTGCATCGTGAGACTGAATGCGCGGTTGTGCGAGATGATGCAGCGCAGCGCTGACCGGCTGGTTGGACGAACGCTGCTCGAGTTGTACGCCGACGAGGCTGAGCGCAAGGTCATCCGGCAGGTGCTGGCGCATTTCGATGAGCCGCGCGAGCATGAGTTTCGCCTGCCGCTGCCGGACGGGGCGTTTCTGCCGGTGATTGTGTGCGGACGGGCCTTGCGCGGCGAAGACGGGCACACGGAGCATCGGCTTGTGACGCTGGTTGACCTCTCCGGGCACAAGCGAGCGGAGCGCGACCTGCGCGAGCGCTACCAGGACATCGCTGAGCTCAGCGACACTGTGCTCGAGCAGGCCCTGCAGTTGAAGCGGTATTCGAAGGAACTCGAGCAGCGCGTTCGCGAACGCACACACGATCTGCACGTGGCGAACATGGAGGCGATCTACATGCTCGCGGTCGCCAGCGAGGCCAAGGACCTCGATACCGGCGCGCACGTTCGTCGCATCGAGAACCTGACGCGACTGCTGGCGCTTGAACTCGGGCTTTCCGGCGGCGACGCAGAACGCATGGGTTATTCCGCGATCCTGCACGACGTCGGCAAGATCCACGTGCCCGATGAAATCCTTCGCAAGCCCGGTCCGTTGTCCGAAGAAGAATGGACCACCATGCGCAGCCACACGATCGCCGGCGAGCGCATCCTTTCGCGCGAGCCGTTCTTCGGCCTGGCACGCAGCATCGCGCGCAGCCATCATGAGAACTGGGATGGCAGCGGCTACCCCGACGGCCTGAAGGGATCATCGATCCCGCTCGAGGCGCGCGTCGTCCGTGTCGCGGACGTGTACGACGCGCTCACCTCCACGAGGCCCTACAAGATTGCGTGGAAGCCCGATGCGGCGGCGGCGACCATCGAGAAGGAGCAGCAGCGCCTGTTCGATCCAACGGTCGCGCGCGCGTTCATGCGTTTGTTCCAGCGCAAGGCCCTCGCGGGAGCAGGCTCGACGCCGGGTGGACCGGAATCGTAACTCGAGTCTCAGCCCGAGTCTCAGAAGGGGCTGCCGATCGGCGATTTCACGGTGGGGCGGCCTTCGCGTTTCAGCCAGTTGAGCAGTTGCAAGATGCTGGCGGTGGCAAGGCAGACCGACGTGTCGGCCGCTCCGTAATACATATATAAGGTGTCGCCGTCGTCAGCCACGGTGCAGCCGCACGGGAAGACGACGTTGTCGACATCGCCTTCGCGCTCGTACGTCTCTTCAGGACCGAAGACCCAGTTGTCGCCTCGGAAGAGACACTTCTCCGGATTCTCGAGATCGAACAGCGCCAAGCCAAGCCGGTACAGACATCCGCCCGCGGTTTGCCTGACGCCGTGATAGATCATCAGCCAGCCTTCGGGAGTCTCGACCAGTGGCGGCGAGAGTCCGATCTTGTTGGCATCCCACCAGCCGCCGCGACGCGCTTCAAGGATCATGCGGTGGTCGCCCCAGTGGCGCAGGTCGGGCGAGTACGAAATCCAGATGTGGGCTCCGTATCCTGCTACAGGCCGGTGAATCATCGCCCAGCGGCCCTTGACACGGCGCGGCAGAAGGGCAGCATCCTTGTCTTCGGGCGACATCGTCACGCCCAATCGCTCGAAGGTGACGAAGTCCTTGGTCATCGCCAGCGACACGCCGGGGCCGCCGCGCGAATACGACGTGTAGACGACCGCGTAATGCTCGAGATCAGGAATGTACGTGATGCGAGGGTCCTCGATTCCCCAGAGTTCCTCCGGATACTTGTCGGGTTCCGGCGACAGGGCCGGCTGCGGATGGATTCTCCAGTCATTGATGCCGTCGGACGAGCGAGCCACGCCCAGGTGCGAATGGCCACGATGATCCTCAACGCGGCAAAGCAACAGCGTCTCGCCGTCGGGCAGGCGCACGGATGCTGCGTTGAAGACGGAGTTCGCCGAATAAGGCCAGTCGGCGGCTGTGAGGATGGGATTGTCAGGATGCCTCTGGAACAGCGATTCCTGATGCAGATTGCGCCGCATGAGTCGTTCGGTCGTCATGATCAGTGTTCCTGCAGGACCGTACGGTCGTCGGGCAGCCCAAACGCATCATCGGTCGCGTCATCGCCAACCGATGGCGCCACCCCGCCCTCGACCGCATGCATGGCGGTGAGCGACAACAGGTACGCCAGCGTCGATTCGGCGCCCTGGTTGCGATTGAGGCGATCGGGATGGATCGCATCGCAGCAGCCTCCGGTCAGCGCGTCGAAGACCGGGACTCCCAGATCATTGCGGCCAAGGAACCAGTCGAAGGCGCGCTGGGCCTCGCGCTGCCATCGTTCCTCGCCCGTGACTGCATGGGCGGCCAGACACGCCTCCAACGCGCAGTTCGCCTCGATGGGCTGTTGATCGAATCGCGCCCGCGAGCCGCCGCGCGATGCGAATCCGTTGCAGCCCACAGGCATGAACCAGCCTTCCTCAGCGATCTGAAAATGGCAGAGCCAGATGAGCGATTCCAACCCTGTGTTCAGCATGGAGGCATCGCGGAGAGCCTGGCCCGTGACGATCAGGGCCTGCGGCAGCCGGCCGTTGCAGTAGGTCATGTGTTCCTCGAACCAGCGCCACTCGCTGTCGTGCGTGGTCTCGTAGAGATTCACCAGACGCTGCGCGACGGCGGCGCGAACGTCGGCGGCAATGCGATCGCCGGCGAATCGCTTGAGGTACTCATCCAGACCGAGCAGCGTAAACGCCCAGGCGCGCGGGCTCGTGAACTCCGCTGCGGGCAACAGCGCCGCTTCGAACAATTGGCCGGCCCATTCGCGCAACGGCACATGCGTGGAATGAGAAACTGTCGTTCCGAGGGCCCACAGCGCCCGGCCATGGCTGTCTTCGGAGCCCGCTTCCTCCATCCACGCGCGGCCGTAGGTCATGAAGTTGCGGAACCGGCGATTCTTGGCGTTGAAAGCATATTGCACGAAGGCCGCATAGCGCGGCAGTAGGTCGCGCATCGGTCCGCCGTTCAGTTGCTCCAGCCGCATCATCAGGATCAAAGCGCGGGCGTTGTCGTCCAGCGAGTAGCCCTCGGCACAGTTGGGAATGCTGCCGACGGCGTGCTGCAGCAGACCGGTGTCATCGGTCAACCGCCGAAGGTGCTCGAGTTCGATCGTGGGCAGTTCCAATGCCGCGCCGGGCAGCAGCGGCTCGGTCACGGCGCGAACACGCATCTGGCGATCGAGCAGCATGCGCTCGAAGCACTTCAGATATCGGCTGGCGACGTTGGGCCATGTCATGTGCCGCGTGTAAAGGTATGCACGCTTGCGCATGGCGTCGCGCGCGGCCGGATTGGACAGAAGGCCGATGACCGCCGCCGCGATGGACTCGCTTTCAGGATCGACCAATATGCCGCGCTCATCGGCGAGCAGTTCGCGCGCATGCCAGAATCTCGTAGCGACCACCGCCTTGCCTGCACCCAGCGCGTACGCCAACGTCCCGGAGCAGATCTGCTCGAGGCGCGGATAGGGCGCGATATAGATGTCGGCGGCGCTGAGATACTCGTTCAGCTCCAACGGCGTGATGTAGCGATTATGGAACAGGACGTGCCCTTCCATTCGCAGGTCCTTCACGAGCTTCTGCAACCGATTGCGATAGGCCTCTCCCTCGTGCCGGCGCAGGCTCGGGTGGGTGGCTCCCACCACCATGTACACGGTGTCCGGATGCTCGCGCACGATGGCGGGCATGGCGCGAATGACATGCTCGATGCCCTTGCCAGGCCCGAGCAGTCCGAAGGTCAGGAGCATGTTCTGGCCGCCGGCCCGGAACTTGTCCTTGTAGAAACTGGGATCGACAAACGGCATGTCAGGGATGCCGTGCGGAATGACGTCGATGCGATCGGGATCGGCCCCGTACACGTCGTGCAGAAACTCGGCTCCGAGCGTGGTCATGACCACCAGACGGTCGCATCGCTCCATGAGCCGTTCCATCACGGCGCGCTGTGTTGATTCCGGATCGCGAAGCACGGTGTGCAGCGTCGCGGCGACGGGCATGCGCAGAGTTCGCAGCAGCGTGAGCACGTGCGCGCCGGCCGCGCCGCCGAAGATCCCGAACTCATGCTGCAGCGAGATGACCTCGAAGTCGTTGATGTTCAGAAACTCGCCGGCTCGCTCGTAGGAATTGCGCTCACGCTCGGCGATCTCGAACCATACGTCGGTGGGATAGTCGTAGCCCTCCACCACGTCCGTGATCGGCATGACAGCGACGTTCCCGGGCGGGAGCACGCGCGACAGCGCGGCCCGCAGGTCGGCCGTGAACGACGCAATTCCACATTGCCGCGGCAGGTGCGTGCCCACGAGGGCGACGCGACCTTGAAACTGGTTGCCCTGTGTGCATCGCATCATCATCATGGACGGCAGGTGCGAGCTGGTTCATGCCCGCCGCCCGCGGCTCGCACACGCTCACACATCGATGGATGTCGAAGGCGCGAGCAAGTCCTCAGATGCGGCGCGATGCGGGCGTTGCGGTCGGTATTCCGACAACAGGTCCGGCGAATAGCCGGCTGGCGGAACAGCGGCGATGCGCCGCGTCGGCGTTCGAGCATGCCTGCGCGGCTCATCGACGACGTTCGCCCTCTGAAGGCGATCAATGGCCAGTTTCCGTGCATTTCGTGCGTATCCGGGCATTCGAGATCTTCATCCTCGCATTCACACGCCACCAATGGCGGCGATATTCAGAGCACAGCATTGTGCAAGTTCAGCGTGCCAATGTCTGTAGGTATTCAGCCGCAATCGCCCGTGTGGATAATCACCCATTCAAGCCGTGTGATCGATGGCAGCGATCGCTCTCGCCTCAGGCGTTCGTCGCGCGAGCGCCGGGCGATCGGGCGCGGCCGCGACGGCGGGCTGCGCCGCGGCCGGCTCGGCGCTGGGTGCCCGCGCGGTGCCGGCGCGAACGGCCGTTGTGCGAATCCGTCATCGAGGCGGCGGCGCCGTGCTTCGCCGGCGCGCCGTTGGCCGACGAGCGTCTGCGCGAGCCGCCGCGGCGCGAGCGCGGGCTGTGAAGCCACTCGCGCGTCAGCCATGCGCCCGCAGCGGCGGCCGCGGTCGCAGCAAGCGCAGCTGCCGTCGTCGAGAGCGGGTGCATCCGCGCCGTCGTGTACAGGCTCCGTGCGTGCACGCGTCCATCGTACTCGCCGCGCTCCTGCAGGTTCTCATCCGGCTCGTGGAGACTTCCGAAGACGTGATCCTCCGGCTCATCGGTCTGCTGCCCGGTCACCATCAGGCGCTCCATGATCAGGTCCGTCAGACGCGGCAGCCAATGGGCCGCGGCGGTCATGGCCCGTCCGCCGCCTCCAATGACCACTTCGCGCTTGGGATGCACGGCGCAATGCAGAATCGCGTGCGCCACCAGCGCGGGGTCATACACCGGCATCGGATTCTGCGGCTTCACACGCATGTAGTTGCGCGCATGCGTCGTGTACGGCGTGTCGATGGCGCTGGGCTTGATCAGGCAGACGGCAATAGGCGTGCCCTGCTCCTCAAGTTCCATGCGGAACGCATCGGTGAAGCCCTTGACGGCGTGTTTGGACGCGCAGTACATGCCCTGCATGGGAATGGAGAGATCCGAGAGCACACTGCCGACGTTGATGATCACGCCGCCGCGCGGCCGCATGAATTCGGCCGCCAGCAGCGAGCCGTTCACCACACCCCAGAAATTGGTCTCAAACAGCCGGCGGTGATCACTCGGTGCGACCTCTTCCAGTCGCCCGTAGATCGACACGCCGGCGTTGTTGATCCACGTGTCGATGCGGCCGAACTCCTTGATGGCCGCGTCGGCGACAGCCCGAAGCGCCTGCTGGTCAGCGACGTCGGCCGAAGCCGCGACGGCTGTGCCGCCGTTGTCGTTGATTTCCTGCGCCAGTTGCTGCAACGCGTCGTCATCGCGCGAGCACAGCACCAGATGAGCGCCGCGCTCAGCCGCCTGGCGGGCCGTCACCAGGCCGATGCCGCTGCTGGCGCCCGTAAGCACCACCACTTGATCTTCGAGTTTCGCTCCAGATCGATGCATATCTGTGGTCCTTTCATTGATTGGCGCTCAGAACCCTCCGGGTGGGCGCTTGTCGGGCGTTCGAGGTGAGGTCGTCGAGACCGCGCGCCGCGCCACGCTGTCGAGGGCGCTGGGGTGTGCGATCGAGTTTGGTGCGTTGAGATTCGCGCCGTCGTCCACGCCGACACCCAGTCGCGTCACCAGTTCGCCTCCCAGCCAGCCACCGAGCACCGCGACAGCCAGCCCCGCCAGCGACAAGGCGACTGCCAGCGGCGGCGGCGAGGACGCGTCGGCCGTGCGAAGCGCGAAACTGATGGCAAACAACGACAGAGCCGCAACATTCACGATCGCATGGGTCAGGCCGATGCGATTGGCGCGTGTACCTCGTGGGATAGCCGACCAGTCGATGATGCCGAAGACAGCCGCCAACAGGCCTGTGATCAGGCCCGCGAGGATCATCCAGTAGGCAGCGTTCGCCACGCCAAGGTTGCGCGTGAACAGGAAGATGACGTCAAACACCGCCGCCGTGCCCAGCAGGCCCAGAGGGAATACGACCAGCATCTGATGGACGGAATGCCCAAGGACGCGCGCGCGGCTGCGCATGATGCTCGCTCCTTCGAGTTTGCTGGGCGATGTCTCGTCACGCTACGCGCGGCCCTTCCCCAGGTGGATCAGGAAATCAACCGGTTCCCGATGAGCATCGATCAGCACCGGCATTCGCCTGCTTTCGAGCGCTCGCCTGCCGCGCGCCCGTCGCCGTGTGACCGTGGACCGCGCCATTACTCGATGACGTCCGATCCTTCGAGCGACGATTCGAAAAGCGGATACGGCCTGCCTCCGCCACCAGCAGTTCACCCGGGAGCATCGCATGCCAGCCTGAATCGCTCAGGGGACATGTCGCGATGACCACACCGCGGTTGACGTCATCGGTCGCAGCGGCGACGGCAACCTCCATCTCCGGGTCCTCGAGGTGTGTCACGCGCCCGTCGCCAATCCGCACTCCGTGAAAATGCAGACCCTTGAAGCCGCCGACGTCATGCCACGCGAAGAGCCGCTCACCATCAGCGAGGATGCAGTTCAGTTTGCCCATGCGGTTGATGTCATGGAACTGCTCGGCAAGCCAGTTCCAGTCGTCGGTTGTTGCGAGCGGATGATGGCGCTCCACCATGGCATCGAGAACGGCGCAGAACACTCGCTCGGAATCGGTGTCGCCGATCGGCTGGTAGCGCTCCAGGAGCAGCCGCTCCGACGCTTTGCGGATGGTTCCGTTGTGCGCGAAGCAGTAGAAACGGCTGTCGAGTTCACGCGCGAACGGGTGCGTGTCAGCATGCTTGGGCGGGCCACCGACCGTCGCGTGACGCACGTGCGCTATGTACATGTGCGAGACGAGGCTGTCGTAGCCGGCGAGGAACTCGGCGTAGCCGCTTCGTCGCCACGACAGCGGCTCCTTCACGATCGACAGCGAGCGCCCGTCGTACCAGGCCAGGCCCCAGCCGTCGGGATTCTCGGCATCGCGCAGGGCGAAGGCGCCGATCGAGAACTTGGCCGCGACCGGATGTGCAAAGCACATGGCCATCAGTTCACACATGCGCGCCTCCGGTGGCGGCGGTCGCCGTCGCGGGACGGTTCGACGGCACATCGTGAGCCGACTTGAGCCCCGCGGCAAGTCGATCAATCGAATCGCGAATCAAGGCCTGCCAGCCGCCTTTCTCGCGGTACAGCGCTCGCTGCCGCTCGGCGCCGGTCTCGAATTTCTCAATCGGCAGGATTCGCATGATGTGGGCATGGTCGCCCGATTCGCGGGCCACGGGCATGAGCCGCTCGACCAGTTCAGCCAGTTCGGTGCCCAGGGCCCGGCGCTTGCCCTTGACGGTGCGGATGTAGGTGGCGGCCAGTCCATAGCGCGCCGCCAGCCAGCGGCTCTCGGTGTTGATCCATTCGCGGCGGCGGTCGCTGCGCTGCGCATCGGGATTCTCCGCCATGAGGCGGCGCGTCGAGATGACCAGCGAGCGAATGATCGCGCTCAGTGCCATCGCAACATCGAGGCTGGCCGGCGCATCGCAGATGCGAAACTCGATGGTGCCAAGGTCGGGTCGCGGCCGAATGTCCCACTTGATGCCCTTGAACGATTGCAGCGCGTTGCAGTCGCGCATCACCTGGCAATAGGTGCGGAAGTCGCGCCAGTTCTGGAACTGAGGCGGCACGCCGGAGTGCGCCACCAGGCCATAGAGCACCGCGCGCGAGGAGGCCAGGCCGGTGTCCACTCCCTGCCAGAACGGCGAGTTGGCTGACAGCGCCAGCAGATGCGGCAGATACTGCACGAGGATGTTCATAAGTCCCACAGCCTGGTCGCCGCTCGAGACGCCGATGTGCACGTGCAGGCCGAACGCGACGCGGTGATATGTGATCCATCCCAGCCGATTGACGATGCGGGCATAGCGCGGGTCCTCCGTCACCGCGCTGGCATTGATGCGCTGAAATGGATGCGTGCCGAACAGGGCCAGGTCGTAACCCAGCGAGCCGGCAATATTGCGCGCCCGCGCCAGCCGCGCGATGATCTGCTGCCGCGCCTGCGTTACATCGCTGCACACGCCTGTACGAACCTCCAGCATCGACTGCATCAATTCAGCGCCGAGCCCTTCCACGCCATCGTGCGCGCAGGCGTCGAGGATGCGCGGTGCGCCGGGCACGAGTTGGCCGTCCTCCTTGTCGAGAATCGGCAACTCCAGTTCCACGCCGATCGACTGCCCCGGTGAGGACTTGAAGATCAGTTCCTCCTCCGGGTGCGCCGCCGGCGTGTCAGCGTGCGGATCCGCGCCTGCAGGGATGTTCTTGGTTTCGACCCTGATCATGGTCCATGACCACAGGGGGCCTGGGGACTCAGGATCCCACGCGCCCCACCGCGCGCGCAGTGATCTCGGTCGCCGTTTACCCGTGGCGACCTTCTATACGGGCCGGTCCGCACGTTGCCTGTAGGGCCAACTCCGCAATCAGCGCGCGGCCGAGAGCAGCCGGCTTACTGCGAAGATCTCGGAGTGTGGATGCCATCGGTCGCGGCAGGCGTCGCACAGGATGTCGGCCGCCAGCGCTCCGAAGGTAATTCCGTTGCCTCCGTAACCTGCCGCCACGAACAGGCCCGGATGGACGGGAACCTGGCCGATGATGGGAAGTCCGTCGTCCGATTCGCCGAACGTCCCGGCCCATGCACAATCGATCGGTAGGGTGATGCCGCCAAACAGTCGCTGGACGCGATCCTTGAGTTCTCGAACCTTGTCCGGCAGAAGCGCGTCTCGTGCCTTGGGATCTTGGAATGGCACATCCCCGCCGCCGACGATCACTCGCCCGTCTGCCGTCGTCCGCAGATAAAGGTAGGGACGGGCCGACTCCCAGATCAGCATGCCATCGCGCCATGGCAGCCGCGACATGGGCGGGCTCGCAATGACGTAGGTTGATTGCAGGGACCCCAGCGGCCATCCAAGGATCGACTGCGTCTCGTAGCCAGCGGCGAGGATCACCTTGCGAGCGCTCACGCACGGGCCGCGTCGAGTGGTAGCGGCGATTCGATCACCGGCTGGCTGGAGATCGATCACTTCCGTCAGTGGATACACATCAGCCCCATCCCGGATGGCGCGTGATAGGAGGGCGCATGTGAGTCGCAACGGGTCGGCTTCGGCCGCCAATTCCGAGAGAAGCGCGGCGGGTGCGGAGAACGGGACAACGGCCTCAACCTCTCCGCCTGCGAGAAAGTCGACTGCAAATCCCGCCTTGCGCCGGTATACCGCCTCCTGATGAAGATCTTCAACGTCGTCAGGGCCGCTCGCGAAATACAGGCTTCTTCGCCAGGCGAAGCCGCATTCGATGTCAAGCCGATCGATCCGGTCCGCAAGCGAGAGCAATGCGCGATGGCTGGCGTGGTAGGCGGCGGCCGCGTATTCCCAACCACCGCGATCCTGTAACTCCGTCAGCGATGCATCAAGTTCGTACATCAGCAGCGAGGTGCTGGCCACAGTGCTTCCGGCTGCAATTGGACGCTTGTCCACAACGATAACCTTCATGCCATCGGCGGCAAGCGCCTTGGTCGTCAGCACACCAGTGATTCCGCCGCCGATGATCAGGACATCGCAGGCCTCATCGTGATCGAGCGGAAGACAGGGCAGATTGTCAATCTGCGTCGTCGTTGTCTGCCAGATTGAACGGCCTGTGCGAAGGTCCACGCCTGCACA
>DATKJG010000419.1:0-2980 GCA_035543215.1 Phycisphaerales bacterium
CGGAGGCGATCACCTCTGTCTCGCCCGCTACGGAGAAGCGAATGTCTGCCCGCTGATCTGCTACGACTTGCGCTTCCCCGAAATCTGGAGGCTGGCAGCGCTGGCCGAGCCGGGTGCCGAGATCTTCACCATCGGCGCCAGCTGGCCTTCCACGCGGCAACATCACTGGCGGGCCCTGTGCATTGCCCGGGCCATCGAGCAGCAGGCGTATGTCGTCGCGGTCAATCGTTGCGGCCGTGACCCGCATGTGACCTATTCCGGTGGATCGATCATTGTCTCGCCCCGAGGCGAAGTCGTGGCCGAGGCCGGCGATTCTCCCGCTGTTCTGCAGGCTGATGCGGATTTGGCCGCTGTGCGCTCATGGCGCGCGGAGTTTCCCGCCCTGCGCGATGTGCATCGCGAGTTTCTCGGACACACGCGCATTCAGCAGCCGCCTCGCTCAGCACGTCCTTCGCCAGCGACATGACGGCTTGAACCGCAACGACGCCATGATGGCGCGATCAGGTCGCATCTGTCAAGCGGCGATCAGGAAGTGCTCACTCTCGAGTCGCGAGTTATCGACGACTTGAACTTGTTGTGCACAGTGTGGATGCTGTGGAGGCGCTTGCAGACTTTGATCGCATCGTTACACTCGCGCGCTGATGCGACAGGCCAGTATCACGCATTGCTCGTTTGGGAGAAGCGCATGAAGAACCACGATCGCCACCACGCCGCGACGTGCATCATGACCCCGAAAAGGAACCGCGGCCGCCAGTCGCGGCAGCCGAAACCGCGCCGCTGCGGGTTGGCGCGCCTGCGCAGCGCCTTCTTCGCGCGGGCCGGCGAAGGTGCCACGCGCTACTCAGTCTCGTTCGAACGCGTTCTCAAGCACCTGTGGGCAGCGAGACGCGGCAACTCCCGATTGTTCGTGCGCATGGTCGCGCATGTCGATGACCTTGTGCTGACGATCGGCTGCGTCGATGGCGACGGGCGCGCGTGGTCGGATCTCGCCGAACTGTATGAGCGCTCACTCGCACGGCGGGGCCGTCATTGCCCGGATGATCTCGAATCCACCGTGCAGGCGCGGCGATTCATCGCATCGCTTCGGCGCGACAGCCTCGCCGGACACAGCGCCTTGGCAGCCTACGCCGGCACGCGCCCGCTGCGCTCGTGGATGGCTGACCTGTTTATGACCACGCGGCAGCGTTCGCGCCGGGCCGCATTCGTGCTCGATCCCGCCGATTCATGCTGCGGCACGCCACTGCGCTTCAGGCCTTCATCGGGCACGGGCTGATGCTGCACAGGCTTCAGCCGCCTCTGCGGGCTTCAGGAGCGATCGGATGATTGTGTGGATCGCCTCGTATCCGCGCTCGGGCAACTCGCTCTTCCGCATTGCGCTTCATCGCCTGTATGGCGTTCGCTCGGCGCCCGATCCGCTTCGGCCGCGTCCCGCCGATTCGCGCTGCGCGCGGGAGCGAAATCCCAAATCCCATGTCAGACCGAGTGTGAACTGGTCCTATGCCGGCCCGGAGAACGGCAGTGTGGCCCAGCCGTTCAACACGGTTGCTGAGGGATCCGTCAACGCGCTGGTTGGCGGCGAAATCCGGCTCACGCCCGGCAACTATCCCGAGAACGTCACGCTGCAGCACATCGTCACGCTCAAGCGCAACGGCGCCAGCGGCATCGTTCGCATCGGCACCCCGTGAAGATCGCGATGGATTCAGACCTCGCTCCACGAACGAGAAAGCCCCGCGTGAGCGGGGCTTGTATGGCAAGGGGCGGACTTGAACCGCCGACACCCGCATTTTCAGTGCGGTGCTCTACCAACTGAGCTACCTTGCCGCGGGCCGGAATCGTAGCACGGTTTAGGCCGGAGGCCAGTCCGTCGTAACCAGTCACCGTCTGTCGTCACGCGCTCATGCGGCGCTGGGCCAGGACGTGATCCATCGCATCATCATCGATGGACTTCGCGTTCATTCCCGGCATCGGATAGTGCCGGCACAGCGCCTCGCCCAAGGCACGTGGATTCGCCAGGACCAGGTAGACCGGGATTCCGAGAACATTGTTGGCGAACCGCAGCGCGCGGAGCAACTGGCTGCGGGTGGTAGCGAGCATCAACTCGCGGCCGTCGAAGCGAATCGGGAGGACGCGGAATTGCCATGCCTGCCGGCGGGTGAGCAGGGCGATGGCCGCGTGGTCCATTGGCTCGCTCGCCGGGTCGATTGTGCGCGTCAGGTTGGCGTATTGCGTGGCCCACGCGCGCTCGATGGTCTCGGCCGGTACGCGGAACATCTCCTCGCACAACAGGCCAAAGGGCTGGCCCGTCTCGCGCTGTCGATTGAGGATGCGATCGACCTGCCGGTCGGTCAGAACGCCCTGTTCGATGAGCACCTGCCCAAGACGAAGTTCCGTCACAGCGATTGCCTCCTTGCCTCCGGCGGATGTATCGGCGTGGGGCCAACGCATGTGAGCCGAGGCTGAGGCCTGCGATGGTTTTGGCCTCGGAGGCGACAAGTGCGTGGCGCAGGCAAGGTGTTCCGGCCGGCCGCAGGGCTTTCCCGGGTGCGTGGCCTGGCAGCGGACGGCCCAAATTGGCGCATTCGGGCTGAAGTGGCACAATATCGGCCGAATGCCACTTGACAGACGTTCAGTATCTGTTAGGTTGACGTTCATCGGCGAGCCGCCGCGCGATCGCGGCCACGTCTGCTTGCCGCCGCTCAGAAACCTCGCTGATTACTCAACGGTTTCGTCTCAGACAAAAGGAGCAACGACATGAAGGTTCGAAGCGTTCTCACGGGCGCGGTGCTGGTCGCCGCCACTGCTGTCATCACCAGCCAGGTGGTCTCACAGGACACCAAGAAGCCTGCACAACAGCCGCCGATGTCGGCTGAGCAGCAGGCGATGATGGAGAAGTGGATGGCCTTCGCCACTCCCAACGAACATCACAAGCTGCTGGAGAAGAAGGTGGGGACCTGGGACCTGGCGGTGAAGATGTGGATGG
>DATKJG010000420.1:0-3656 GCA_035543215.1 Phycisphaerales bacterium
GCAGATGCGCTCGCAGTCGCTGCGAACCGATGCCGTTGTCCTACCCGCAGACTATCGCGTGGCCGTCTTCACGAATGACAAGATCGCCGGCACGTCGATCCTGCTGTCCGATGTGCCAATCGAGCAGGTCGTCAGCGGCGAGGTGCGCAACGCCCAGATCATGCACATCGAACTGCTGTGGCTGCCCAAGGCCGGTGAGACGCCCATGGATCAGGCCGCGACCAACACGAGCATTCGGCACATCGTGATCTCCAACGGCCAAGTGGGCATCTATGGCGGCGCGGGCTTCGCACGGCCCAGCGAGAATCCAGCCGAGCACGATTCAGTCTCGTTCACTTTGCGCGATGCATCGCTGGCCTTGCAGGAGTCAACCGCGGGCTTCGTCGATCTCCTCTCGCCTTCGAAACTGACCGGCACGTTCAGCGCGCGACGCGATGACAAGCAGGCCCGGCAGCTGTATTTCGCGGTGAGCCAACTCGTGACCAACGCACTTGGGCGAACGCGATACGTGATGCGCGAGGCGCAAACGAAACCCCCGGTCGTGCCAGGGGCTAGAAGATCGATTGCGACCGAATCGGTCAGCCCTTGATGCCGGTGATCTTGACGCGCAGATAGGGCTGGCGGTGGCCGGATTTCTTTTTCTGCCCCTTGCGGCGCTTGTACATCACGGCGATGGTCTTATCGCCGAGTATGCGATCGAGGACATCAGCCGTCACCGAGGCGCCTTTGACGTAGGGCGTGCCGACGGTGGCCTTGCCGCTGCCGTCGCTGACCAGCAGCACCTTGTCGAACGTAAGCTTGGCGGGTTGCTTGCCGTCCTTGGTATCATCGCCGGCCATCACGTCGATGTCGAGGACATCGCCTTCGGAAACCTTGATCTGGGTGCCACGATCTTCGATGACGGCGTACACGGGCGGGACTCCTTGGTTCGGTCAGGGGCGGAGATGATAGCGTGCACGATGGCCTCTGACCATTCACGGGGTGCCTGCCAGCTTGAAGTCCACGCGCCAGCCGCCTGATCGCCGATAGTTCCCGACATGCCCGAGCAGCCTCCTCGCCCGCCAACTTTCGGCGAGATCTATCGCGATCGCCGCATGCTGACGCTGGCGCTGCTGGGCCTCGCCGGCGGCCTGCCGAACCTCATTGCCACCGACACGATCGCCGCCTGGCTGAGCGCCATCGGTCGGGACGTCAAGGCGATCGGGCTGTTCGCGCTGGTCACGTTGCCCTACACCTTCAAATTCCTGTGGGCTCCGCTGCTTGATCGATTCGAGATTCCCCGCCTGGGGCGCAGGCGCGGCTGGCTGATCGTCTTTCAGGCCCTGCTTGCCGCGACGCTGGCGGGGATCGCGATCGCCGGTCCGAATGACTCCGCGTCTCCCCTGCTGCCGCTGGCTATTCTCGGCACGGCGCTGGTGTTCCTTTCCGCCAGTTTTGACATCGTCTCCGGTGCGTATCTCGTGGACATCGTCGAGAAGCGCGAGCAGGGCGCTGGCGCGGCCGCGTATGTCTCGGGCTACCGCGTGGCGTTCGTCGCAGCCGGCGCAGGCGTTCTCATTCTTGCGAAATACCTTGGTTGGCGCGTGGCGTTGATCAGCGCTGCGGCGCTGATGACGGCGCTGGCGATTGCCACGATCTTCGCGCGCGAGCCGAGGCGCATCTCGCCGCCGCAGTCACTTGCGGAAGCCGTCGTGCAGCCGGTCCGGACGTTCATTGCTGACTACGGCGCCGGCCTGGCGATCATCATCGCGTTCGTCCTGCTGTTTCGCCTGCCCGATCAACTGGCGACGCGCATGACCATGCCGCTGTTGATCAAGCACCTGCACTTTACGACCGAGGAGGTCGGCTGGATCCGTCAGGCCTTGGGCTTTGCCATCACGATCGCCGGTGCACTGGCCGGCGGCGCGGTCATCGCGCGGCTGGGCATGGCGAAGTCGCTGCTTCTGTTCGGCATTCTGCAGGCGATCAGCAACGCAGGTTTCCTGCTGCTCGCCAGCATGCCACGCGATCTGGTGTGGCTGATCGTCGTCATCGGCATCGAGAACTTCTGCAACGGGCTGGTCTCCGCAGGCTTCGTCGCATTCCTGATGAGTTGCTGCGACCACCGATACTCCGGCACGCAATACGCGCTGCTTACCAGTCTCATGGCGGCAGCCGGCGCGATCGCCGGCGCCGTTTCGGGCTACCTCGTCGGCCTTGAGTCTCGCTACGCGTGGTTCTTCGGCGTCAGCATCGTTGCCGGGTTACCGGGAGTGGCACTGATTCCGTTTCTGCCGCGACGCCGCGCGGCTGATCCCCATCTGTGCCGTGAATGCGGCTACGACCTGCGCGGAAACGTGACCGGGGTGTGCCCGGAATGCGGTGCAGCGCGAGCATAGCGCAACCCCTACTTCAATCGTGCGTTCATTCGAGACAGAGCCTCACGCATCGTCTCCTCGGTCTTGCAGAAGGCGAATCGCACCAGTTGTTGGCCGTCGCGCGGATCGTGGAAGAACACGCTGCAGGGAATCGCCGCGACGCCCACGTGCTCGATGAGGTGTTTGCAAAACGCCACGTCGCTGTCGAAGCCGAATGGCATGTGATCCACCAGCACAAAGTACGTACCGTCCGGCGGGTAGACCGTGAAACCCAGTCGCGCCAGGCCGTCGACCAGCAGATCGCGCTTGCGGCGATAGTCGGCGACGAAGTCGGCGTAGTACGACTCCGGCGCGCGCAGAGCTGCGATTGCCCCATGCTGTAGCGGCGTCGCGGTCGCGAATGTCAGAAACTGATGCGCGGCTCGCACACCGGCCGTCAATGGCGCCGGTGCGATGGCCCAGCCGATCTTCCAGCCTGTCAGCGAGAAGGACTTGCCGAGCGATGACAGCGTGATCGTGCGTTCGCGCATGCCCGGCAGCGATGCAATCGAAATGTGCTCGGCTCCCCTTTCGCCGAACACCAGCCGCTCATACACCTCATCGCTGATGCACAGCACATCGCGCTCGATGCAGCACTTGGCGATCATCTCCAGTTCACTGCGTCGAAAGACCCTTCCCGTCGGGTTCATCGGTGTATTGATCAGGATCGCGCGCGTGCGGTCGCTGAATGCAGACCGCAACTGGTCCTCGTGCAATGCGAAATCGGGCGCGCGAAGCGTGATGAATCTCACTGTCGCGCCCGACATCGCCACGCTGGCGCGGTACGAGTCGTAATAGGGCTCGATGAGAATGACCTCATCGCCCCCCTGACACAGGCCGATCAGCGACGCTGCGATCGCCTCGGTGCAGCCGCTCGTCACGGTGACCTCTCGCTCCGGATCGAACTCCAGCCCGCTGCTCGCCCTGAATCGCTCAGCGATGGCGCGATTCAAGTCAGGGATGCCGAACATGCGCGCGTACTGACCATGACCGGCGTTGATGGCGTCGATCGCGGCCCGCTTGACGAAGTCGGGGCCGTCGAAGTTGGGAAAGCCCTGTCCGAGATTCACCGCGTTGTGCTGCAGCGCGAGGCGGCTGATCTCGGTGAAGATCGTCTCGCCGAACGGCGCCAGGGCGCGAACGACCTGCGATGGACGCTGCATGCGCCGAGTGTAACTCATGACTGGTGTCACGACTCGCCGCTACACTCCGCCCATGCTCACGTATTCACTGGAAGGCCGGAACGCGATCGTCTGCGGC
>DATKJG010000421.1:0-2219 GCA_035543215.1 Phycisphaerales bacterium
ACGCTCGCTTGACCTGGAGACGGTGTACGACGAGCAGAAGGTGCGCACCGCCCTGCGAAGCATCTATCGCTACGCATGGTCGCCGAATGTCGGCACGTACAACGCCGAGTTCCCGCCCGAGCGCGTCTTCGCGCGCGATCGCGAAGGTGGGTTGTTCGTCGCAACCTGGCCCAAGGGCGGCCGGCCGGGCGAGCCTGTGCGCTATCGCGATGAGGTGTGGACCGGCATCGAGTATCAGGTCGCAGCAGGCATGATGTGGGAAGGTCTTGCCGATGAAGCGCTGGTCATGGTCAAAGCGATCGATGATCGCTATGACGGCGCGCTGCACAATCCGTGGAACGAGGTCGAATGCGGCGACCACTATTCCCGCGCGATGGCGTCATGGAGCGTGCTCTTGGCGCTGACAGGCTACCGCTATGATGGGCCTCAGGGTGTCATGGGCATGTCGCCGCGCATCACGCCCGAAGACTTTGCGGCGCTCTTCACTGCCGCCGAGGGCTGGGGCCGAATTGTGCAGAAGCGCGCTGAGCGTTCGCAGATCAATCGCGTCGAGGTGCGATGGGGAAGCGTGCGACTTTCCACGTTCATCGCCACACTGCCCGATGGCATCGATGACAGCCGCCTGCAATGCACAGCCTCGATCGACGGCGCGGCGGTGCCGGCAACGATCGAGCGTCGAAGCGATCGTGTGCTGGCACGATTCGAGTCGGCGGCGACAATCTCCGCTGACCACGCGCTGGAAGTGCGCTGGACGTGGTAGGGTGACACATCGCACGAATGCCGAGCACTGCGCCCTGTCACATGGCCGCCTCACCACTGTTCGCTGGCTTTGACTTCGGCACCGAGTCGGTGCGCGTTGTGATCGTCGATCGTCGCGGCGCGACCGTCGGCTCAGCCGTCGCACCCTTCCAGCACGGCCAGATCGTACGCGGCAGTGAGAGCGCTGCGCGACTCTTCTCGCAGCCGCTCCCGCCAACCTTTGCCCTTCAGCATCCGCTGGATTGGATTGAGTCAGCGGCCCGAGCCTGCCGTTCCGCGCTGCAGAACGGCGCCATCGATCCGAATCGCGTGCATGGCGTCGGAGTCGACTTCACCAGCTGCACCATGCTGCCCTGCCGCGGCGACGGCATGCCGTTGTGCGTCGCCGGCATCGATGGCTCACTCCCTTCGCTCTCAAATCAGACGCACGCATGGCCGAAACTGTGGAAGCACCATGGCGCGATTTCGCAAACCGAGCGACTGAACGCCGTCGCGCGCCAACGCAGCGAGAAGTGGCTGGCGCGATACGGTGGCGCGATCGGCCTTGAATGGCTGATCCCCAAGATGCTCGAGGTCATCGAGAGCGCGCCGGCGATCGCCGATGCCGCTCAGATCTGGCTCGAGGCAGGCGACTGGTTCATCTGGCAGTTGATCGGCTCGCCGTGGATGCAGGGCGATTGCGACGCCATGCGCCTGCCACGCTCGACCTGCCATGCCGGCTACAAGGCGCTGTGGTTGCCTGATCACGGCTATCCCTCACGCGACTATCTGCACGCTGTCAATTCGACGTTGGCCGAAGCGGTCGCGCACAAGCTTCCCGGCCGCTTCATCGCGCCCGGTGTGCGCGCCGGCGAATTGCACACGTCGATGGCGGCGCGACTGGGGCTGCCGGAGGGCATCGCTGTGAGCGCTGCGATCATCGATGCCCACAGCGGCGTTCCGGGCGCAGGCGTCGGCTCCGCCGGCACGCTGGTGATGGTCATGGGCACCAGCGGCTGCCACATGCTGCTGGCAGAGCGAGAGCGCCTCGTTGCTGGAGTTGCAGGCATCGTCAAGGATGGAATCCTGCCGGGCTTCGTCGGCTACGAGACCGGCCAGGCCGCGATGGGCGATGCATTTGATTGGGCGCGGCGCCTCGCTGGTCATGCCGATTTCTCGGCGCTCGACACCGCTGCTGCTTCGATCGCGCCTGGCGCTGATGGCGTGAGTTGTCTCGACTGGTTCAATGGTTGTCGCACGCCGCTGATGAATGCATTTGTCTCAGGCGTGCTGGGTGGATTGACGCTCGCACACGGGCCGGCTCACATCTATCGCGCGACCCAGGAGGCGTCGGTCTTCGGATTGCGCTGGATCGTCGATACCCTGCGCGATGGCGGCGTGCCGATCGATGCCTTTGTCGCCACCGGCGGATTGCCGCACAAGAACAAGTTGTTCATGCAGATCGTCGCGTCAACGCTTGA
>DATKJG010000422.1:0-4271 GCA_035543215.1 Phycisphaerales bacterium
ATGACCTTCGAGGTCTACTCCGAAGGCGGTCAGATTCGCGTTAATCCGCAGACCGGCGAAGTGCCGCGCGGCAAGGCGAGCCTGCAGGTGATGAAGGTCAGCGACTCCACCAGCGTGTGCAAGGTGACGCGCTCATCGCCCGGTCAGCCGGTGATCCGCGGCGATGTGGTCGCCAACGCCGTGTACGACCCCAAGCAGCAGTACAAGTTCCTCGTGCATGGCAAGTACGACGTTGACGGCGACGGCAAGCCGACCGAGACCGAGGCCGAATACCTGCGCAGCATCGTGCTGCAGTGGGGCGGTGTGGTCGTGAGCGGCGATACGCTGCCGGGCGACCTGGACTTCCTGGTGCTCGGCGCGCAGCCGCCGAATCCGCCGCCGCCGCCACAGGACGCCCCGCAGGCGCTCATCAACGACTGGATCAAGCGCAAGGAGGCGTATGAACTGTACAACCGCCTCTTCCAGTCGGCTCAGGATGCCCAGATTCCGGTGCTCAATGCCAACCGGTTCTTCATCCTGACCGGGTTCGTCGAACGCTGAGCGAAAGGTAATTGACGATTGACGATTGTGGATTGACGATTCGTAGGCAGGATCGTCAGAAGATGTCGGCGCGCCGGTGGCGGCCAGGTCGAATCGTCAATCGTCAATCCGCAATCGTCAATCGCATGGCCCGATCCAACTCCGCCATAGTGAACTGGTCGCAGTACCTGGCCGTGCGCGCCGTGACCGGGTTCATTCAGTGCTTTGATGTCAATCAGAATCTCGAGACCGCGGGTTTGGTGGGCTCGATCTTTGGCACGCTCACGCCGAAGCGCTGCGCTCGCGCCGCTGACAACATTCGCGCGAGTTTCCCGGATTGGCCGGAGGACCGCATTCAAAGGACGGCCTTTGAATCCATCCGGCACATGTTCCAGTTGTTCATGGTCGAGTCGATGATCTCACCGCGGCTGATCTCGCCTTCGTCCTGGTCCAAGTACGTGCGCGTGGGCGATGTCAGCGGCCTGCTCGATCTGCTGCTGCGCGGCGAGCCGGCGATCTTCGTCACGGGCCACTGCGGCAACTGGGAACTCCTGGGCTGCGTGCTGGCGTCGATCGGCTACCCGCTTGTGGCTCTCGCACGGCCGCTGGACAATTCGCTGATCAACGACTGGCTGATGGGCATTCGTGAAGCCCGTGGCATGACGATCGTGACCAAGTGGGGCGCGACCCCGATCCTGCAGGACACACTGCGCAGCGGCGGCCGCCTTGGATTCATCGCCGACCAGAACGCCGGCGACCAGGGGCTCTTCGTCCCGTTCTTCGGCCGCTTCGCCTCGGCGTACAAGTCGATCGGGCTGTTGGCGATGCGCTACAACGTGCCCATCGTCGCCGGGGCCGCCAAGCGGATGGGCGATCGCTTCCAGTACGAACTCCACTTCGCGGACCTGATTCGCCCTCAGGATTGGGCGGACCAGCCCGACCCCTTGTTCTACATCACGGCCCGGTACACGCGCGCGATCGAGACGATGGTGCGCAACGCCCCTGACCAGTACCTGTGGATTCACCGCCGCTGGAAGAGCCGGCCCAAGTTCATCCGCGACGGCCATGCCATGCCTTCACGCCTGGTGCACAAGATCGAGCAGCTGCCATGGATGACGCAGGCCGAACGCGACTGGATCGTGGGTAACGCCGAGCGCGAGGTCGCCGCGGCGAAGGCGGGGGACGATCAACGCAAATCGTGAGGCGGTCGAACGACTGATTGCGCATACACTGTTGTCCGCTTGTCCTTCGCCGCCCTGCCTTGCCCTGACTCAATGTCCACGCCGCGCCTCCAGAACAAGTCGATCCTGATCGTCGATGACGACGAGGACATTCTCTCGTCCATCGACCTGGCGATGCGGGCCGAAGGCGCGGTCACCAACAAGGCGGCTGATGGCAGCGCCGCGGTGCTGGCGTGTCAGACCGCGCCGCCCGATGCGGTCGTGCTCGACATGATGCTTCCCAAGGCCTCTGGCTTCGTGGTGCTCGAGAAGATTCGCGAGATGCCGAACCCGCCGGTGGTCGTCATGGTGACGGCGAATCTCGGCAAGAGGCATCAGCAATATGCGCACGATCTCGGCGTACACGCCTACATGAACAAGCCAGTGTCGCTACAAAGGCTGGTGGAGACGATCGTCAAGTTGCTCGCTCAACAGCATCAGGGCGGCAAGTCCGGAAACGCCGGCGCCGCTGCCGGCGCTTCCGGTCACTGACGCCAACCGATACAGTCTCACAGTGGCGACGCAGTACGTCATTCTCTCCCGGCAGCCGGACTCGTCTGGCGGCAATGGCTTGGCGCCCATTGGCAGCCGTGCCGAGATCATCAATGACCTGTCACGCTACAACACCGCCTCCGACGGCACGGGCGATGAGGTGCTGTACGGTCCGGGCATTCGCATCGAAATGCCACCGGACCAGGATCCAGTGACGCAGATGCTCATGACCGTGGTGGAGGAAGAGATCGCCTGGCTGGTGATCCTGCGTCTGGCCAAGGCCTTCAGTTGGAAGATCGTGGACATGAACACCGGGCGCGAACTCAACGCGTGATGAGTGCTGCTCCTGTCGAAACGCAGCGTGCGTTAGACTGGACTGGACATGGTCATGGCATCGCGCATTGGCCCGTACACCGTCGATCGTGAGATCGGGCGCGGCGGCATGGGCGTGGTGTACCTGGCGCGTGACACGCGGCTGGGGCGCAGCGTCGCGCTCAAGGCCCTGCCGGAGCAGTTCGCCGCCGATGCCGCGTTGCGAGCCCGTTTCGAGCGAGAGGCTCGTCTGTTGGCGGGCTTGAGTCATCCCAACATCGCCTCGGTGCACGGCTTGGAGGAGGCCAACGGTGTGGCCTACCTCGTACTCGAATATGTCGCAGGCGTGACGCTGGCAGACCGTCTGTCACAGTCGCATTTGCCCATGGACGAGGCGCTGGGCGTCTGTGCACAGATCGCCGCCGCCGTCGAAACGGCCCATGAGGCCGGCGTGATTCACCGCGATCTCAAGCCCGGCAATGTGATGCTCTCGGATGACAGCCGTGCCAAGGTGCTGGATTTCGGGCTGGCGCGGGAGGTTGCGCCGATGCGATCCAGCACGTCAATCGCCCAGGCCGAGACCCTGCCGCGATCGCCCGTGACACAGGCAGGCATCGCAATCGGCACGCCGGGATACATGAGCCCCGAGCAGGCGCGAGGCAAGGCACTCGATCGACGCAGTGACATCTGGTCTCTCGGCTGCATTCTCTACGAGTGCCTGACAGGCGAGATGGCATTCGCGGGCGAGACCGCCAGCGACTGCATCGCGGCGATCCTGGAGCGTGATCCCGACTGGACGAAATTGCCGCCGCGAACGCCCCCTCGCGTGCGCGAATTGCTGCGGCGCTGTCTGGAGAAAGACGTCAAGCGCCGCTGGCGCGATGCGGGCGATGCGCGTATGGAACTTGAGGAGAGCGCGCGGAACCGCGAGTGGTCCACCGCGGCGATGCAGGCCGTCGGTGGCCGACGCTGGCCGCCGGCGCTCGCGTGGAGCATCGCGGCAGCGTGTCTGGCGATCGCGGTGTGGGCCCTGCTCAATGGTTTCGGCTCGACGAAGGCGACGAGCGACACCGGCGCGGCAGCCCACCGCGCGACTGTGCGCAGCACCATCGTGCTCCCCGTCAAGCCGCAATTTCACAACTGGGTGTGGGGTCTTCGTCCTGATAGCCGCGCGATCTACTTCATCGGCGAAACCAGCGACGGGGCCGGCGCGACTGTTCCCATGTTGTACATGCGCCCGCTGGATTCCTACCAGGCCACGCCCATCGAAGGCACGCAAGGCGTGAACGGCTTCAGTTTTTCGCCAGACTCTCAATCACTGGTATTCACATCCTTCAGCAGTCCAACTCAGGATCGCGCACGAGTTTCGAGAATCGATGCCGAGGGCGGCGTCCCTGTGGTGCTGTCCGAAGGCGTCGGCGACTACTTCCGCATGCCGGTCTGGATGGACGACGGGACGATCGTCATGCGCCGTGGCCATCACGGCGTCGAAATCGCCGCCGTCGGGGCCGGAGGAGGCGAGTTGCGGACGGTGTGCAAGTTCACGATTGAAACCGCGCCCTACGGCGTCGATGGCCTGACGCGTTGCAACGTCCCGAACTCGCCGTGGATCATCGCCACTCTGCCCACCCTCGATTCGCGAGGCTTTCGAGGATGCCTATGGGCGGTTTCCGTCACCACCGGCGAGCGGCACCTGCTCATCGATCATGGAACCGGCGGCATGGGCCT
>DATKJG010000423.1:0-2012 GCA_035543215.1 Phycisphaerales bacterium
ACATTTGCCAACGGCTGAAGGTCAAGCGCCTGGGGGTGCAGGCAGATCAGGTCACCGTCGCGGGCCGGGCAGCAGTCGCAGCAATCGTCGGCAGCGATCGCGTCGCGGATACGGCCGGGCTTGTCTCGTCGCTTCGTATGAAGAAGGACGCGCTCGAGGTCAAGGCGATAGAGAAGGCCATCGCCATCGCCCAGCAGGGGCTTGCCGCCGCGCTCGAACGCCTCGAGCCAGGTATGAGCGAGAACCAGTTCTCCGCCGTTCTGGAGTACGAGATGAAATGGCGCGGCGCCAGTGGCGCAGGCTTCACGCCCATCATCGGCTCGGGCGCCAACAGTTCCATCATCCATCACTCCACGGGCCACACGGTCATCCGCGAGGGCGTTCTGCTGGTGGACTGGGGATGCGTCGTCGATGGCTACAACAGCGACCTGACGCGCACGTTCGGCATCGGCCAGATGCCCGCGAAACTCAAGGAGGCGTATCGCATCGTGCTCGACGGCCAACTCGCGGCCATCGACGCGATCAAGCCCGGCAAGACCTGTGCCGAGATCGATGCGGTCGCGCGCAAGGTCATCACCGACGCTGGCCTCGGCCAGTATTTCGGGCACGGACTCGGCCACGGCCTGGGCATGGATGTGCACGAAGGACCGTACTTCAACAACCTCGCGACCGATGTGCCCGTTGAGCCCGGCCTTGTTATGACCGTTGAACCGGGCGTGTACATCCCGGGCGTCGGCGGCGTGCGCGTCGAAGACAACGTGTTCGTCACCGAGACCGGCTGCCGCGTGCTCAGCAACTATCCGAAGGATCCCGATTCCACCATCATCACGCCTCACACGGTCGGCGCGGCTTGACCCATGATTGACATCCGCAAACTCAAGGAACTCGTGCGACTGATGGTCGACAATGACCTCACCGAACTGGACCTTCGCGACAGCGAGGAGCAGGTCACGATGCGCCGCAACAACCCCGGCGCGATGCCGACGGTCATGACGGCCCCCGCAGTGATGCACGTGCCCACCGCGGCGCCGCAGCCGGCCCACGGGCCCGCCGTAACGGCCCCGGCAAGGGCAGCGCCTGTCTCCAATGGCGCGGCCGGCGGCACGCCCGACAGCGATGAAGCCGGTCTCAAGCGCATCGAAAGCCCGATGGTCGGCACGTTCTATGCCCAAGCGAATCCTGACTCGCCGCCGTTCGTGAGCGTGGGTGCGGCCGTTGCGCCTGACAAGACGGTGTGCATCATCGAGGCCATGAAGATCTTCAACGAGATCAAGGCCGAGTGCTCGGGCACCATCGTCAAGGTGCTGGTGAAGAACGGCGAACCGGTGGAATTCGGCCAGGCGCTGTTCCTGGTGAAACCGGGGTAAGAAACGTCCATTCTCCAAACGTCCAAACGTCCAAAGCGCAGGCAAACCACCTGCGCCGGACATGGGCGGGCGGAGCATTGGGCGGCGCTGGAATTTGGACGTTCGGACTCTTAGACGTTTGCTTTCATGTTCTCACGGATTCTCATCGCCAACCGAGGTGAAATCGCGCTGCGGATCATCCGCGCTGCGCGCGAACTCGGCATTCAGACCGTCTGCGTCTATTCCGAGGCCGACAGGGGCGGGCCGTGGCTCGAACATGCCGACCGCACCGTGTGCATTGGTGGCGGGCCCGCGTCGGAGAGTTATCTGCGCATCGACCGCATCATCTCAGCCGCCGAGATCGCGAACGTCGATGCCATTCATCCCGGCTACGGCTTCCTCGCGGAGAACGCGCACTTCGCCGAGGTCTGCCGCGACTGCCAGATCGAGTTCATCGGCCCTTCGCCGGAGGCCATGGCCCTCTTGGGCGACAAGATCTCGTGCAAGCGCATGGCCAAGGCGACCAAGACGCCCGTCTTTCCCGGCACCGACGGCGCGATCGAAGACATTGACGAAGCCGTCACCGAGGCTCGAAAGATCGGCTACCCCGTGATTATCAAGGCCTCGGCGGGCGGCGGCGGGCGAGGCATGCGGGTCGCCAACAAC
>DATKJG010000424.1:0-9763 GCA_035543215.1 Phycisphaerales bacterium
CGCTGCGATCGACGATGCGCCGGCCGATGCCATCGACGCGCAACTGCAATTCGCTGTCGCGGTCGAGCCCGCCGAACTGGCTTGCCATCTCGGCGGCGGCCTGCAGCCCCAGCGCGACCTCCTGCTCGCGCGAGAGGTTGACGTGCTGGATCTCTCCGGTGACCGGGTTGTGGCTGCGCAGCCTCCAATACGAGACAAGCGGAATTGCCGCCAGCACCAGCAGAATGATCAGGCGGACCAAGCAGCCCGCGCCAAGACGTGAACCCGATTCATCTCGACCGAAGATGGGCATGGCCGCTCCGCAAAATGCGCGATCAACGATCGTACCGTTGCCCTCAGATGAGCGGGTAGGAACACAGCCGCATTCGGTTCATGCTGCTGGGTTGGCGTCGCCGGCGCTGGGGGCGGGGTAACGGCCGCCGCTCTCGCGTCGCAGTCGTAAACGCAACTCCAGGCGCATCGCATCGATCTGATCGTGCAGGCGCTGCAGGCCCGCCTCGACGCCGCCCCGCAGCACCTCCTCGGCCGAGACCATCGGCGCGGCGCGCACGGCGAGGCGACCCGTCAGTTTCGGCCGCGGCGTGCCGATGCGCCAGATGTCGTACGCACCTTCGATGGCCACCGGCACGACCGGCGCACCCGAGCGGCGAATCAGCAGGGCGGCGCCCGGTTTGAATTTGTGCACAGCGCCATCGCGCGTGCGCGTGCCCTCGGGGAAGATCAGCAGGCAGCGTCCCGCCTCGAGTTCAGCGAGTCCTGCCTTCATCGCCGCCGTGTCGCCCTTGGATTGATCGAGTGCGATCACTCCTATGCCGCGCATCATCCACGACAGGATGGGGTTCGTGAACAGCGTCTTCCGCGCCATGCCGGAGAAGGCCCGATCGCCTACCAGTATGCCGACAATGCACGGATCCATGTGCGCCTGGTGGTTGGCGACATAGATGATCGGGCCGGTCCGCGGAACGTTCTCCTCGCCCTCGAGGCGCAACCGGTACAACATCTTGAACGCGAACCACAGGCAGCCGCGCACGCCGTTCCACCAGAACAGCATTGTCAACGGCGGCCAGCCCGGCGTGCGGCGCGATGTCTGCAGCGCGCGAACGATGCGTCTCACCGGGCTGATCCCCCGACTCTGTTCTGTTTTGCATCGGGTGTCATCCCGCTGCGCCGCTGCGACGATCCCTGCGGCGGGCGAAACAGCGCCTGGGGTAGGCGCTCGCGCGCCTCCTGCTCCATGCGCGAGACGACGTAGTCGACATCGCCGTCGCCCGTGTTGATGTCGATCGCGCCGGGCGGGCGTATGAGCGGGCCATCGGGTCGCGTGCGGTCCAGGAGATCGCGCTCGTGGATGTCGCGGATGACGCGGGCCCGATCGACGGGCTTGCCGGACGTCGCCAGTTGCGCCATTCTTCGGTCAGCCCGCACTCCGGCATCGGCAGTCAGGAAGAAGCGCACGGGCGCATCGGGGAAGACGACCGAGCCCTGATCACGGCCTTCGCTGACCAGTCGAGGGTGCTGCTGGGCAATGCGCCGCTGGGCCTCGACCAGCACGTGGCGCACCGGGCGCTGGGCAGCGACGATCGACACGATGCCCGAGACATCCATATCGCGAATGCGCGAGCCGACCACGCGATCTCCGAGCATCAGCGCCGGCGGGCTTGTCCGCCAGTCAAAGTGCATTTTGGCGCTGGCGACGGCGGCCGCCAGCCCTGCTCCGTCATCGGGCTCGATTTTGCTTTCGAGCGCGACGAGGGCCGCGGTGCGGTACATCGCGCCGGTGTCGAGAAACTCAAGCCCCAGCCGCTGCGCCAGCAGGTGCGCAACGGTCGATTTGCCCGTGCCGGCAGGGCCGTCGATCGTGATAATCACGGGCGGAAGTTGGCTGGATGCGGGATCGGCCATCGGTGCGGAGGTCAGCGTGCCGGCCAATCCTAAATCGCCCGCGCCGATTCGCCAAACCGCTCACGCGGCTTCCTTGTCGATCGCCGCTTGGAGCAGGTCGCGCGCCTTCTCGATGCTGGGCACCGGATCCCCGTCGCCGGTGTAATCGATGGCGAGCGTGTTGAGGAAGCCGACGCTGCGGATGGCGGTAACGCATGCCGCGAGGTCCCAGGACTTGTGCGCGCCCTTCTTGTTGAAGCCTTCGACGGTGGCGTGGATCGCGCCGGCATACGGTGCAAGTTTGCGGAGGCCTTCGATGGGATCGCCGCCGCCAGCCGCGGCCGAGGCACCGAAACTGGGCAGCGAGCCGATGCGGAAGCCCCCGATGCGCTTGATCAGGCTGGTCAAGCGCTCCGTCGTGGCGGTCAGTCCAGTGTGCGGCGCGAGCAGAACGTTGAGTTCCAGTCGCTCGATCGCCGGCAGCATCGAGCGCACCTGGTCGGCGGCCATGTCGAAGGCCGCGTCGCTTTCAGGCGCTTCGATCTTGAGCGCGATCGCATTGCAGCCAAGGCGATTGGCGGCAACAGCGAGTCGCTGCACGCGCGATGCGGCGGCGTCGCGCTCCGCGTCATCCGGCGACGCCAGCGGGCGCGGCGTGTCCTCGATAAGCACCAGGCACGGGCACGCGGCCTTGTCGGCGGCATCGCGCAGGCGATCGAGATCCGCGGGCGAACAGCCCGAGAGCATCGACGCCGGGATGTTCAGCCCGTGCAGTTGCAGTTCCTTGACGACGAAGGAGGGCACATCGAGCATGCGCATGCCCGAGTTGCCCTTCCCGCTCGGCGAAGCCATGCGGCTGCGAAGCGAGCCGGCGCAGAGTGTGAGCAGCATCGTCATGGAGGTGGAACTGGGCGCGCAGAGAGCGGTGGGCGAGTCTATTCCCCCCGACGCAGCCGTCGCAACAGAGCGCGATCAGCCTGCTGCGGCTGGTTGCCGGGGCAACCCGCGTGCCCCTGCCGCGCCTCGGTCGACTTCCCTATGAGTGGTTTGGCGGCGAACGATCGAAATCATCGCCGAGAAAGAAAACGCCGACCTCGTCGGCCGACGTTTTCCGGAGGGGAGAAAGATCCGAAATCAAACAACCAGTGCGGTCCGCAGTATCCGGTCGGACAGGCACTTGGGATATCTTAGCCAAACTCACATCGGCCGCCAAGAGAAAAAGCACCAGAAACCAAGCCCTTTCCCCTTGACTGACGGCAAGTCCTTGGCTAGGCGGAGGTTCCATCGCGCGATCGCGACAGGGAATCTGTGGGTAACTCCAAATCGGACGTGTGGCCAGCCTGGCGGTTGCTGCCAATGGCGCGACGAATATCATGGCGACCCCGGTCGTCGCCCGCGCCCATCTCGAGCGTGACGGCCGGCTGCTCAGGAGCCGAAACTCGATGCCCTCGCCCGCCAACTGCCGTTACTCCGAATCGCACGAGTGGTTCCGCCTCGAGGGCGACTTGGTGACCATGGGCATTACCCAGTATGCGGCCAACGAACTCACCGACATCACCTACGTCGAGATGAAGCCCGTCGGTACGAAGGTCACCGCAGGCGGCGCAGTGGGCGAGGTCGAGTCGGTGAAGACCACTTCCGACGTGTACTCCGCCATCGCCGGCGCGATCACCGAGGTCAACTCCGCCCTGGCCAGCGATCCGGGCCTGCTCAACAGCGACCCGTACGGCAAGGGCTGGCTCATCAAGATCAAGACCACCGACTCGTCGCCGCTGAGCAAGTTGATGGACCAGAAGACCTACGATCAGAAGCATCCGGTCTGAATCGAACGGCGCCGACGAATGACCGCACCCGCAGCCACCGTTCGCGTTCGCGGCGTGAAGAAGGAATACGCGCTGGGCGACCGCCGCGTCGCGGCCTTGCGCGGCGTCGATCTCGAAATCACCGAGCCCGGCTTCTACGCGATCATGGGGCCTTCCGGCTCGGGCAAGAGCACGCTGCTGCACCTGCTCGCGGCGCTCGACCGACCCGATGCCGGTGAGATCGAAGTTGGTGGCGAACGCATCGATCAGTTGCCCGAGCGCGACCTGACGCTGTTCCGTCGCCGCCGCATCGGCATCGTCTTTCAGCAGTTCAATCTCATCTCGACGCTGAGCGCGCTCGACAACGTCACCCTGCCGGCGATGCTCGACGGCGTTCCTGCCCACGAGCGCCAGGCGACCGGCCTCAAACTCCTGCACGCCCTCGGCCTGCATCATCGCTCCTCGCACCGGCCCGATGCGCTCTCCGGCGGCGAGCAGCAGCGCGTCGCCATTGCCCGCGCCCTGCTCTTCGAGCCGTCGGTGCTGCTGGCCGACGAGCCCACCGGCAATCTCGACTCGCACACCAGCCAGCAGATGTGGACGCTGCTGAAGTCGCTGGCAGCCGAGCGGCGTCTCACCGTACTCATGGTGACGCATGAACCCAGCGCCGCGGTGCACTGCCGGCGCGTCTTCGTGATTCGCGACGGGCGAATCGAAACCTCGTTCGACGTGGATGGACTTGATGCCGCCGAGCTGGCGACTCGCACGCAACTGGCTCGCCGGTAAGCCCTGGCGGCTGGCGATGATGATCGGCGCGGTCACGCTCGCGTGCGCGCTGGTGGTCGCCGTCTCGTGCGCCGTGGCGAGCGTGCGCCAATCGCTGGACAAGGGCCTGACAAGTTTCCTCGGGGCCGCCGATGCCCGAATCATTCACCCGTTCAACGGCCGCTTCAGCGTCGACCTGCTGGAGACCGTGAGGGCCTGGCCCGAAGTCGCGTTGGCGACCGGGCGCCTGGGTTCATCGCTCACGCTCGTGCACGCCGATCAGCGTCGCAATGCCGAAGGCGAGTTGCTGCGATCGACGCCCAATGCCCTCGGCGTGGAGTTCGAGAACGAAGTGGAGTTTCGGCCGATGGATCTCGTCGAGGGCCAGTCGCCGCGCGAGGCCAACGACATCCTGCTCGATCCCATCGCCGCCGAGGAACTGAAGGCGAAGGCCGGCGATGCGCTGGAGGTGCAGCGTTTCGGGGAGCCGATCGCGCTGCGCGTTGCGGGCGTCCTCCAGCGCCCAAGACTGCCAGCGGTGCAGCGGCCGTTCATCGAACTCGACCGGCACGTTCTGGAGGAGGCTGCCGGCCACACCAACGAACTGACTTCGATCCTGATCATCGTCAAGGATGGCGTGGACGTGATGAGGTTCTGCGAGGCGCACAAGGGCGATGTCCCCGAGACGCTGTCGCTCGAACCGTCGGATCGCATCCGTGCCGGCTTCGATCGCCAGGCCGATGCGAGCCGCCTCGGATTCATCGTCGCGTCGATGCTCACGTTCATGAGCGCGTCGTTCATCATCGTGACCGCGATGACCACCAGTGTTGCGCAGCGGCAGCGCGAGATGGCCGTGACGCGATGCGTGGGCGCAAGCCGCGGTCAACTGTTCGCATCCCAGATTCTCGCGGGCCTGATCATCTCGATCGTCGGCGCGATCCTGGGCATTCCGTTGGGCATCGGCCTGACCGGGCTGCTCTACTGGTACTACAGCGACATGCTTCCGGGCGGCTTGGCGATCGCGCCGCTTGGATTGGAGTTGGCGCTGCTCGGTGCGATTGCCGCGGGCGTGATCGGCGCGCTGTACCCGGCGTGGCTGGCCAGTCACGTGTCGCCTCTGCAGGCGATGGGCGTGCAGGCGCGGCCGCCGCGACGGCGCTCGCTCTTCATCGCGCTGGGCCTCGCGCTGGCACTCATCACGCTGCAGTTGCTGCTGTTTCAGATTCCCGATCCGTCGCAGCGATTCTTCTGGTACGCCTACGTCGGCCTGCCATCGCTCCAGGCCGGTTACTTCATCGTTGCGGTGCCCGTCATGTTCATCGCGGCGATCCTCATCGCGCCGCTGCTCGAAGCGATCATGCGCCTGCCTGCCGGCATGCTGCGGCAGTCGGTCCTGGCCACGCTGTTTCGTCACGGCTTCACCGCCGGGGCGCTGATGGTGGGCATCGCGATCCTCGTGAGCAGTTGGTCCAATGCGCAATCGCTTCTGAATGACTGGCTGGGAAAGATCAAGTTCGCCGACGCCTTCGCATATCGCGCCATGGGCATCACGCCGCAGCAGCAGAAGATCATCAACGAACTGCCGTTCGTTGAGCAAACCTGCCCGCTCGCGTACCTGCCGGTGCGCGTCTTCGATCGCCAGATCTTTGGCATCCGCGGCATCGCGCCGCCCAACGTCACGCTTTTCGGCTTTGATCCCGACCGCTTCCTGGCGATGAACTCCCTCGACTGGTACGCGGGCTCGCCCGAATCGGCCCTGCCGAGATTGCGCGACGGCTCGGGCGTCATCGTCGCCGACCGCTTCCTCACCACGCAGCAGGTCCAACTTGGCGACAAGCTGAAACTCGGCTCCAGCCGCGTGCAGAAGGAATACGAGATCGTCGGCTCGGTGAGTTCTGCCGGGCTCGACATCGTCACGCAACTGTTCGGCATCCGAAGCCAATACACCGAGATGTCGATCAGCGCCGTCTTCATCGCCTTCAGCGAGGTCGAGCGCACCTTCGACAATCACGATGCATTGATGATGCAGGTCAACCTCAAGCCCGATGTCGATGATGAGCAGGCGACCAAGGCGGTGGAGAAGGCCGTGCCCGGAGTTTCCTTCCGCAGCGGCCGCGCGATCATGAAGGAGATCAACGAAATCGCCGTGGGCGCCATGGCGGTGAACACCACCGTCGCGTTCGCGGCCCTCATCCTCGCCAGCCTCGGTGTGGGCAACATCATCCTCGCCAACATCCACGGCCGGCGCTACGAGTACGGCGTGCTGCGCGCGGTGGGAGGCCAGCGCGGCCTGCTCGTGCGGTTGATCCTGGGCGAAGCGGTCCTGATCGCGCTCGCCGGCGCCACGGTCGGCACCAGCCTTGGCCTGCACCTGGCGGCGATCGGCGCTGCGAACTATCGCGACCTCGCGGGCCTGCCCGTTCGCGTGGTCGTTCCCTGGCTGCCGACGCTCAGCGGCTGGCTGGCGCTGCTGGCGCTGACGGTGCTGGCGTCATGGCCGGGCATCCGTGCCGCGATCAAGCCCAACCCCAGCGCCCTGCTGGCGGGCGGGCGGCACGGCTAGCCCAGTTTCGCGCCCTCTCGGACTCTGGCCTCAACCTCGGGCGGTCCTGTCCATTCAAATTCATTGAGCGCAGGGCAGGGATGGGTTAAGTTTGAACCAGGAAGACAGGCCGCCGTTGTTCCTGACGGCTTTGCGAAGCGCTGATCCGGTCCCCGAGGAGAAGTCGAAGATGTCGCCACGTCCATTGATCGTGCGGCCCATGCCCGCGATGCTGTCCATTGCGGCCCTCGCCGTCTCGCTGAATCTTCGCGCGGCCGCGCAGGAATCAGCGCCGGCTTCCCAAGCCGCGGCGACGCAATCACAACCTGCCGCGACGCAGTCGCAACCTGCCGCTACTCAGTCTCAGCCGGCGAGTACGCAGCCGATCGAGACGGCCTCGAGCGTCACGCCCGCCCTGCCGGCGGCGTGGCTGAACACAATTCCGTGGCGCTCCATCGGCCCTGCCAACATGGGCGGGCGCATCACCGCCATCAGCGTCAGTGAGCTGGACCCGAGCATCTGGTACGTCGCCAGCGCGTCCGGCGGCCTGCTCAAGTCGATCAACGCGGGCACGACGTTCGAGCATCTCTTCGATCACGAAGCGACGGTTTCCATCGGCGATGTCGCCTGCGCGCCTTCGGATCACAACATCGTCTGGGTGGGCACGGGCGAAGCCAACCCGCGCAACTCCGCGAGTTGGGGCGATGGCGTGTACAAATCGACCGACGGCGGCAAGACGTGGAAGAACATGGGGCTCAAGGATTCGCATCACACCGGCCAGATCGCGATTCACCCGACCGATCCCAACATCGTCTACGTCGGCGCCCTCGGGCGGTTGTGGGGACCCAACGGCGAGCGCGGGCTATACAAGACCACCGACGGCGGGGAGAAGTGGGAGCGCGTCCTGTATGTCGATGACCTGAGCGGCGTGGTCGATGTCAAACTGCAGCCCGGCAATCCCGATGTCGTGCTGTGCGCGACCTACGAGCGGCAGCGCGACGGCCACGACGGCAACGATCCGGCCAAGAAGATCGGTGCCGGTGCGGCGATCTATCGCTCAGCCGACGGCGGCAAGACCTGGAACAAGATCACTGCCGGCTTGCCTTCGGTCAAACTTGGGCGTATCGGCCTGGAGTGGTACCGCAAGGACCCGAACATCGCCTATGCGATCGTCGAATCAGAGAAGATCGCGCAGGAGCCGGAGAACGCGCCGTACGCGGGTTTCGTGAGTGAGGATGCCGACGTTGGCGCGCGGGTGACACGCATCGAGGACAACTCGCCCGCGGCCAAGGCTGGTCTCAAGGTCGGCGACATCATCGTGCGCATGAACGACGCGACGATTCACTCAGCCGAGGAGGCCACCAAGGAGATGCGCAAGCACCTGGCCGGCGATACGGGCAAGTTCGAGGTGAGTCGCGAGCGCAAGACGGTGGCGATGGACATCACCTTCGACAAGCGCCCCGGCGCTGAGGAGGATCGAGCGGCCGCAACGCAGCCCGGCAGCGCCCCCGCAGCGTCGCGTCCTGCCCAGGAATCCGAGAGCGGCGGTGGCGCGGGCGGCGGCGGCGGCGAAGGCGAGCAGCAATCTGAGCGACAGGCCGAACGGGCACGCGAGCAGGCGCGCACACCCTTCTCATCCGGCCTGGGCGGCCAGCGCGAGAACGTCCAGGAGCAGCAGGGACCCGATGGCAAGGACTTCGGCGGCCTGTACATGTCGAGCGATGCGGGCGTGACGTGGAAACGCATCAACTCCGTCAACCCGCGGCCGATGTACTACAGCGAAATCCGCGTCGACCCCAGCGACAACAAGTACATCTGGGTGTTGGGCACTTCGCTGTACCTGAGCGAGGACGGCGGCGCGACGTTCAAGAGTGGCATGGAAGGCGAGGCGCACGTCGATCACCACGCGATGTGGGTCGATCCGCGCGATGGCCGGCACGTGATCCTCGGCAACGATGGCGGCCTATACGAATCGTACGACCGGGCCGCCAACTGGGATCACCACAACCACATGGCGATCGGCCAGTTCTATCACGTCTCGATCGATCCCCGCCGCAATGGCCGCGTGTACGGCGGCCTGCAGGACAACGGCACGTGGGGCGGGCCGTTGCGCGTGCGCGACAACCCCGGGCCGATCAACGAGGACTGGATCTCCATCAGCGGCGGCGACGGATTCCTGTCGTGGGTCGATCCGACCGATCCCGACGTCGTCTTCTCGGCCAGCCAGAACGGCGCGGTGGGATGGAGGAATCTCAAGACCGGCCAGAGCGGCAGCCTGCGGCCGCGCGGCGAACGCAACATTCGAATGCGATGGAACTGGGAGACGCCGTACGTGCTGTCGGCGCACAATCCGCGCATCGTCTACATCGCCGGCAACTACGTGTTCAAGTCGATCGATCGCGGCACCAACATGCAGCGCATCAGCCCGGAGATCACGACTGCTGAACAGGGCACCGGCACGGCGATCAGCGAGAGCCCGCGCGATGCGGGCGTGCTGTACGCCGGCACCGATGACGGCCACTTGTGGGCGACGCGCGATGGCGGGCAGAACTGGACCGATGTGTACGCCGGAACCGGCGGTAGCACGACGCAAGGCAGCGCGAGCGCGCCGGCGGCTTCGCAGCCAGGCGCGGGCGGCGAGCGGCGCGGGCCCGGTGGCGGCGGTGGTGGTGCGCGCGGGCCGGGCGGCGGTCGTGGAACTGGCGGTGGTGGTGGCGGGGCGCCCGGTGGCGCCGGGACGGGCGCGCAGAGCGGCGGTGGGGGGGCGGGGCGG
>DATKJG010000425.1:0-5868 GCA_035543215.1 Phycisphaerales bacterium
GCACGATGAGCGCGCTGGCCGTGGGCGGCTTCAGCGAAATCCTAGGCTGGGTCGAGAAGAAGGCGCCGCTGCGGCGCAACGTCGAGGGCAAGGATGTCGGCGACGCCGCGACGTTCCTGCTCAGCGACATGAGCAAGGGCATCACCGGCCAGACAATCCACGTCGATTGCGGCTACAGCGTGATGGGGCTGTGATGTCATTGTCCCCAGTTGGTGATCACCTTCAGCAGATCGTTGACATCGACGTCACCATTGCCGTCGGGTGATGGATCGATATCGCCGGTGCAGCTCACAAACGGGCTTGGGCACAAGCCCCAGTGGACGACAACAGCCAAAAGGTCGTTGATGTCGATCGCGCCGTCGCCAGTGGCGTCGCCCGGATGAACGCCAAGGCTGCCGTCGCTGTTGATCCGTTGTGCGGCGACCGAATCGGCGAAACCCGGCGGATCGTTGAACCACGTCACGATCAGCGCATTACTTTCCGCAGCTGCCGCGCCAACGTGCACCGCGCGTCCCATCGTCTCGCCCGAGACAGGCCAAGGGCCATCATGGACCGTGCCGGTGAAGTCCACGCGATGAATGTGGACGCGCGGATCGGTCGGGCCAGCTGGCACGTCCACGACCGACAGCGCGAGCCGATTCGCATTCCACGTCGCATCGAAATGGCTCCCCACAACCGACGCGACGGCCGTGATGAGCACCCCCGTGTCGCCCCAAAGGCGGTCGCCGGCGGCCGACAGCCGCTGGCCACGAAGCGCCTGCGGCATCCAGCCGTCGCGCCACGCGACATACAGGTCTCGATTGCCGGGGTTGCGCGACACACGGACGTCGAACTGCCGTGTGGCTGCCAGTGAGACTCGGCGCCCTTCGGGCTCCAGCAACATCTGGCCTGCCGGCGAAATGCGCTGACAA
Source organism: Phycisphaerales bacterium (assembly GCA_035543215.1). Taxonomy (GTDB): domain Bacteria; phylum Planctomycetota; class Phycisphaerae; order Phycisphaerales; family SM1A02; genus DATKJG01. The sequence goes on from DATKJG010000425.1 coordinate 912, forward strand.
CGAATCGCGACGATCGTGTCGGAGCTTTCCGCCCCCTCGGTCCAGGCGACGATGGCCTCGCCACCGGCGCCAGCGATCGCAATGGGATCGGTATGCCGAGAGGAGGCGGGCACCGGGGGCGTGACGATCAGGGGCTGTGTCCATGCAGGCGAACCGGACGCGGTCACGCGGGCTGCGAGGATGGCGCGCGTGTATGGGCCGGGTACATCCCAGAAGATGAATGCGCCGTCAGCCCCGTCGGAAACCAACGCGAAGATGCGCATCGACGAACCAGTCGGCGAGGTGATGGTCGCGGGCACGGCCCACACGGGCGCGCCAGCGGCGTTGAATCGGGCCGCCAGGACGGTCGCTCCCTGATTCCAAGCGACAAGCACATCGCCATCGGAAAGACCGAGCAATTGACCGACCTTTCCCGAACCGCCGGGCAGGATCAGACCCTTGCCCCAAAGCGCCTGTCCATCGGACGCGACTCGCTGAAGACGCGAATCAATCAGCGGGCCGCCGCCGCCGTTTTGCGATCCGTCAACAGCGCTGACAACGATCGAGCCATCCGTGCACGCTGCGAGTCGCGGCTCCCGTGATGTGCATCCGTCATCCGCAAACAGCGACAACGGGCCGGGCATCAACAGCGTGCCGCCTGGGCTGATGCGCTGAAGCCGCAACACCCCGAAACACTGGCCATCGACCCACGCGACCCACGTCGCGCCATCGGGCGTAGCGACACATGCGAGGGTATCGCCCGCGCCCAAGCTGGAGACATTGCCAACAAGCAGCGGTGTTTGGGGATTCGTCGGCCAATCGGCGAGAGCGACGCTGGCGCTGAGTAACAGCGCTAGCAGTGCTGCGGTGCTGCGACGAAACGTTACTCCATTCGACCCTTCCGCCATCTTCGTGTTGCGGTGCATGCGACTCTCCATGACGATGGCGACGCACACGCCAACTCCTCACTCAATGTAGGCGTCGCGGATCTGCATTGCACGGATTCTTGTTAACGGAAAAGCGACGCGTCACACGATGCGGCGCGCCGCCTGAAAGGGGGGCGATGGATACAGCGGCCTTGGCCTGGCCGTCACGCGATCCAAGCGAACTCGAACAGGCTGGATCGGCCCTGATATTGCCTGATGTCGCGGCCGCGGAGGTTTCTTGCGGCTGGCATCGGCGATCGCGCGGGGACCGGCTTGCCGCCGGATCCATCGCCCGCGAAGGAGTTGTGGGAATCGTTCGGGAGTGCTGTCCTGGACAGCGCCGGCGGGATCACTCGCTCTCGTCGCCCTCTTCGTCGTCGTCGTGATCGTCACCTTCCTCGCCGCCCTCAAGGAAATTGTCGTTGATGGGTTGTTCGTTGCGGCGTCGATCGTTCTTGCGCTTCTTGCCGTTGCGGTTGCCCTGGTCGCGCTTCTGCTGATCGCGGTTGGCCTGCTCGATGAGTTTGCGCAGGTACGCGTTCTCGCGGCGCGTGGCTTCGAGGTCGAAGACGAGGTACTTGACGCTGAGGCGCAGGTAGTCCAGCGACTCCTGCAGTTCGGAGACTGAACTCTGGATGCGATCGCGGCGCGTGCGCGTTTCCTCCGCGAGCTCCTCGAACCGGCCGCGCTGGGTCTCGGGAAGGTCGCGGATCTTGTCCAGCAGTTCGTTGAACTTGGTCTGGAACGTCTGTTCGTCCATGTCTGTGATTGTCCTCTCTCCGGCCAGAGCCTGTTCATGGGCCAGCGTAAAGAGAGAAGGAACAACCGACGCGCCGCAACGTGTGCCTGACGCTCTGAAAGACGCAACAGCGGCGCCGGGGCAGCGCCAGACGCGATGCTCTCGGACCTTGCCGTTGAAGCGGAGATTCACGCGTGCGGGATGTGGTTTTCACGCAACACGGGCGCGTTGCGGATTCGCGTCGATCGGGCCGACGCCATTGAATCGCGCGATTCAGCGCGCGCCGAGGATGCGACGGGCGGCGTCAAGCGCAGCCGGCGGCGTGTTTTCGAGAGCCGCGTTGATGACCGACATGTCGTTGCGCGTCTCCGCCAGCAGTCGGCCAAGGTGCGCATCGCGCTCGGTCACGAAGCGCGCGAAGTGCTGCTCGAGTTCCTGGCGGCTGAAACGCGACAGCGGATCATCCAGCCCCGTCTGCGCCACGGCCCAGTCGATGATGCCCTTGCCCGACTTGTCGAAGCGATAGAGCCGGAACGTCTGGTGCAGCCGCTTCTGCAGGCTGAAGAACGGATCGCGCACATCCTGCGGCAGCGCGATGAGCGTCTCGAGCACCTTCTTCCGCGCCACCGGCGAGAGCCAGTCATCCTCGTTAAAGCGATCCCATGCGCGGGCGGACGGCGCGGTGTCGTCGCCGAACAGCGGGTCACCGTCGTCAATGATGCGCTGCAGGTGGGCCTGCTCCTCAACCAAGGTCTTCATGCCGGCGTTGGGGAAGCGGATCGAGAGGCGCTGCGTCACGTGGCCATTCACCGGGAGCGGTTCGACCTTGACGATGACGCCGATGCCCCACTCCGGACGGCCGGAGTGGAGTACGCGATCCCCAAACGACAGTTTCGTTTCAGACATCCGAGTCTCCAGAGAGTGTCGCGCAGGTGAGCGAACATCGTGTTCGGTCCTGGGCACGCACGGCCGTAACGGCCAAACGTGCTGCGCCTTCGAGGAATCGAGGGCGCCGCGGGCACTCATGTGATTTGCCTGCTCGGCGGCAACGGCAATCGGTGCAGCCGATCCTCTGCGATTCTCTCAAGCCCCGCACTGCTCAACAGCGCGGAAGGCGGTCGATTCCGACACGCCACTCAATATCGAATCGCCTTGCGAACTTTCTGCTTCAAAACCCTCGCCCCGCCCCGCCGACTCCAACAGGCCTTAACGCACAAACAATGTGCAGAGCCCGCGGGCGGCACGTCCACCAGTATAACCGATCGCACGCGGCAATCATTCCGACATTCGATGAGCATGCGGCGGCGGTTGCACCGGCCGGGGCGCAGCGGCAAAAAGTCGTGTCGCAGGCATGTCCGGGGCTTGTCGCCAGCGTCCTCATCGGCAAGACTGAGGCATGGCTGGCCTGACAATTGCCTTTCTGGGCGACATTTTCGGATCCCCCGGCCGCATGGTCGTGCAGCAGCAGTTGCCGCGGCTGCGCTCCGAGCATGCCCCGAACGCAATCATCGCCAACGCAGAAAACGCCAGGAGCGGATCGGGCCTCACTCCCGAACTGTATCGAAAGATCCGCGCCTGTGGCATCGATGCCGTCACGCTCGGCGATCACGCCTTTCGCGATCGCAGCATCGTTGAAGTTCTTCAACTGGCGGACGAACCAATCAGCCGGCCGGCGAATCTGTCGGGCAAGGCCCCGGGGCGCGGCGTCATTCGCATCGCCGCTGCGCAGCAAGCCGGCCGTGCACGCGATGTGTACGTGATCACCGTGCTTGGCCGGATCTTCATCAATCTGCCGGCGGACGACCCATTCGCCACGGTCGATCGATTGCTCGCGATTCTGCCGGAAAGCAATCCGCTTGTGGTGGTGGAAGTCCACATGGAGGCCACAAGCGAGAAGACTGCTTTAGCCCACCATCTCGATGGCCGCGTGTCGCTGGTCGTGGGCACGCATACTCACGTACCTACCGCGGACGCGCGGATTTTGCCGAAGGGCACGGGATTCATCACGGATATTGGCATGTGCGGCCCGTACGCCTCCATCATCGGTCGAGCCCCTGAGGCAGTGCTGCGGCACATGACTACTGGCGTTCACGTGCCCTACGAAGTCGGCTCGGGGGGCGAGGCCCTGTGCGGCGTCGTGGCGACCATCGACGATTCCACGGGCCGCTGCCTGGCGATCAAGCGAGTCCAGTACGAAGCTGATCCGTCGGAGCCGCCATTTGACTGACTCGCGGGGGTGAGGCCTGAAATCCGCCGATCCTGCCTCGATGCGCCATTTTCTCCACAGTCACAAAGTCACTTGACTTGGACGGTGCCTATCTGGTTCAATGCCCATGGCCCGTTCACATCACGCCGGATCGGAGAAGGAAGACTGCCGGCGCGATAGGCGGAACCACGAGCGCGAGATCGACGTCGGCGGACCGGCGAACGGCGCGCCTCGGACGATGCAGCAACGACACGGTTGTCATCCGTTGCATCACACGAACGCAGGTTGAAACGGAAGATTGATCACGTTTCCATCCGGATGGTCACGATGGTGCGGATACGCCCATTGCGATCTTGCGACGGCAGCGGCTGCCACGCCACTGTCGTCAACAACCTCTCTCTCTTCTCTCCGCGTCGTGTCGCAAGACACGGCGTGGAATTGCAGCGACCGGCCCGGTTCTCGTGCCGCCGCTGAAAAGGCTCTCTCTCTTCTCTCCGCGTCGTGCCGTAAGGCACGGCGTGGACTTCGTCGCGGGAATGCTCCCGCCACCAGGCTCTCTCTCTTCTCTCCGCGTCGTGCCGCAAGGCACGACGTGGACTTTTTTTGGTTGGAGCGTTCCGAAGGCGATTCAGCCGCGTCGTCAACAGGCGGCGCCCCACGCACCCCCGCCGGGAGTTTCCAGCACAAGCCGGTCGCCGGGGTGCACGTCGCATCCATCAACCGATCCCAGTTCAATTCGCTGGCCGCCCGCGCGAATCAGGGTCTGTCGGCCGAGCGCGCCCTCGACTCCGCCGGCCATTCCATAAGGCGGTTCGACTCGATGCTGCGTGAGAACCGAGAGAGCCATCGGCTCAAGAAACGTGATCTCGCGCACCGCTCCATCGCCGCCGCGATGCGCGCCCCGGCCTCCTGAACCGCGCCGGATGGCGAAGCGATCGAGCCGAACCGGATAGCGATGTTCGATGATCTCCGGGTCGGTGATGCGGGTGTTGGTCATATGCACGTGCACCGCATCGGCCCCGTCGCTCTCGCCCGTCGCGCCCGATCCGCCGCAAACCGTCTCGTAGTACCCGAAGCGATCATTGCCGAAGAGGATGTTGTTCATTG
>DATKJG010000426.1:0-16288 GCA_035543215.1 Phycisphaerales bacterium
GGTAGTACCACGCGCTGATGGCGCTGTTGAGGCCGGCGATGACGACCAACGCGATCTGCTCGGCCTGGACGCCGGCGATGAACAGGTACAACTTGCCCCAGAAGCCCAGCAATGGCGGCACACCCAGCAGGCTGCCCGCCGCCAGTGCCATCACCGCGGCCATCATCGGATGCTTGACGCGCAGGCCGGCGAGATCCTCCATCGACTCGATCTCCTGGCTCCCCCACTGCGCGCCAGATGCGCCCGGCCGTTCCAGGGCCGCCAGAACCGCGAACGCCGCCGTGTTCATGATGCCGTAGGCCAGCAGGTAGAACAGCACGGCGTCGATGCCCGAGATTCCGCCCACCCGCGCCGCCGGCCCGGCGATGACGCCGATGAGCATGTACCCCGAGTGCGCGACGGATGAATACGCCAGCACGCGCTTGACGTTCTTCTGCAAGATCGCCCCGATGTTGCCCAGCGTCATCGTCAGGACCGCGATCATCCACAGCGCGGTCGTGATCGGCTGCGGCAGGCCGTTGATCGCCTGCATGGTGTCGCCTTCGACGATGTGATGGCCGCTCCAGCCGACCGTGCTCAGGAGCAGGATCAGCGCGATGAAGCCGGCGGTCTTGGGCACGAAAGCCAGGAAGGCCGTGACGGGCGATGCCGCGCCTTCGTACACGTCCGGCGCGTAGAAGTGCATGGGCGCGGCGGCGATCTTGAATGAGACTCCCAGCACCGCCAGGACCATGCCCACGATGCCCACGCGATTCAGGCCTTCAAACGACTGCGACTGATGGGCGAACGCGGCCTTCATCTCCGTGAGGATCATCGTGCCCGTCGCGCCGTAGAGCAGCGCGAAGCCGTACAGCAGCATCGCCGTCGCCATCGCGCCGAGGAAGAAATACTTGACCGCGGCCTCCTGTGCGCGGCGTGAGCCGCGGCTCATCGCCACCATGATGTACGTCGGCAGGCTGGTGAGTTCCAGGGCCAGGAACAGCCAGATCAGGTCGTTGGCGTTGCATACCAACATCACGCCGATCAGGCTCAGCAGGAAGAACGAGTAGAACTCACCGCGGTTGGCGCGGATGGCGTCGAAACGCACGCGCCCGGCTTCGACCGCGCTTTCCAGCCGGCGATCGATCATGCCGACCGTCAGCAGCGTCAGGGCGATGCCCATGCCGCAGACGATCATCTTGACGTAGCGGCCGAGCATCGGCATCAGCAGCATGCCGGGATGCTTCTCGAGGATCGCCGCGCCCGTGCCGCTGGCGTACACCCAGACGCTGAGCACCATGCCCAGGCCGAGAAACGCGCAGGTGATCCACGGCAGCGTGTCGCGAACGCGCCGCGCCGGCGAGAGACCCAGCACCACTACCACGCACGCGCCGATCAGCAGCGCGATCTCCGGCAGCAGGAACCAGAGTTTCGCGCTCATCGCCGGCGCTGCGGCTGCCGTCTGCGCCATCAGCAATGTGGAATGAAGGTCAGCCACCGGCGCGGCCTCCCGCGGGCGAGGACTGAGCGCTGAGAGCTGTGGACGGCGCCTGGGCTGACGCCACGCGCGGCTGACTGTTGACGATGTCGGGATACGCGGCCAAGGCCGTCTCGATCGGCTTCTCCATGGTGTCCGTGATCACCGATGGCTGGAAGCCGAGATACAGGCACATCGCGGCGATGGGCGCGAGAATCGCGATCTCGCGCGGCGTGAGATCGGCCGGCAGTTTCGTGACGGCTTCCTCGTGTGCGTGACCGTGGCCATGCCCATGACCGTTCGGTTCCTTCAGCGGGCCCCACACGACTTTGCCGGTCATCATGAGCAGGTACATCGCGGCGAAGATCATGCCCGTCGCCGCCACGGCCGCGTACCACGGCCCGAGCATGCCCGGCCACTGCGCGTTGTCGCGGCTGGATGTGAACGTCGCGATCAGGCAGTAGAACTCGCTTACGAATCCATTCAGCCCCGGCAGACCGACCGAGGACAGCACGAAAAACACCATGAAGAACGCCCACACGGGCATGCGTTTCGACAGGCCGCCGATCTTGTCCATGTCGCGCGTGTGGTAGCGCTCGTAGATCATGCCGATCAGAAGGAACAGCGCGCCCGTCGAGAGCCCGTGATTGAGCATGTACAACACGCTGCCCTGCACGCCCAGCGGGTTCAGCGCGACCAGGCCCAGCACGCAGAAGCCGAGGTGGCTGACCGACGAATAGGCGACCAGCCTCTTGACGTCGCTCTGCACCCAGCAGATCAGCGCGGCATAGATGATGCCGATGATGCACAGCACAGCGATCAGCGGCGCGTACTGAACGACTGCCACCGGCACCATCGGCAGCACGAAACGATACAGGCCATAGGTTCCGAGTTTGAGCAATACCGCCGCGAGGATGACCGAGCCGGCCGTCGGCGCCTCGGTGTGGGCCAGCGGCAGCCACGTATGCAATGGGAACAGCGGCACCTTCACTGCGAAGCCCGCGAGCAGCGCCAACAGCACCCAGCCCTGCTCGAAAGTGTCCATGCCCATCGCCGTCTGCGTGAGGGCGCCGATATCGAACGACCAGTCGCCGTTGTGGGCTGCCGCGTGCTTCCACGCGACGTACACCAGGCCCGCGAGGGCGATCAGCGAGCCGGTGAAGGTGTAGATGAAGAACTTGTACGCGGCCCGGGCCCGGTTCTCACCGCCGTAGATGGCGATGAGGAAGAACATCGGCACCAGCGTCAGCTCGAAGCACACGTAGAAGAAGATCAGGTCGCGCGCCAGGAACACGCCCACCATCGCCGTCTCGATCACGAGCATCCATGCGTAGTACTCGCGCACGCGCTCGCTGATGGCGGTGAACGACGACCACACGCACAGCGGCATGAGGATCGTCGTGAGCAGGATCAGCAGCAAGGCCACGCTGTCTGCCCCCATCTTCAGCGTGATGCCGAAGTCGGACGCGAACCCGACATCCGTCAGCGTCAATCCGAAGCCGCCATCGCGCCAATGTTCGAAGCCGACGGCGCCGATGAGGCTGAGAGCGCACGCGACGGCCGTGCCAAGCAGCGCGATCCACTTCGCCTGTCTTGCCGGCGCAAAGGGGATGATCGCCGCAGCGATCAGCGGAATGATCAGGAGCAGTGCCGCGATCATCCGCCGCCTCCCATCAGTGCATCCAGCCACTGCTTCATGTGCGGCATGATGACGACGATGAGCACGACCGCCAGGGCCGCGCCACCCGCCATCGACACTGCGTAACTCTGCACGATGCCATTCTGCAGCGGCTGGAACGCGCGGCCGAGGAACTTCGGCGTGCGGGCCGTGCCGTCCACCAGCAGCCAGTCGACGATGTAGCGGTCGATCAGGGAACAGATGTATCCGATGATCCACATCGGCAGCACGATGATGGCGTGATAGAACTCATCGACGTACCACTTATGCTCCATTGCGGTGGGCAGCCAGCGCGTCGCGGGGTTGGACAGCAGCCGCGCGCGAAGCGCGTCGGCAGCCTTGCGATTGGCCAAGTGCAGCCGCCACGCGATGAGAATGCCGACGATGCCGACAAACGCTGACACCCAATACATGGCCTTGTGCGGGTCCATGCCGAGGAACGTCCCGTGCGCCGCCACCTCGCCTGCTCCACCGTGCGCCGTCTCGGCATGACCCGGCACGCCGGCAGCCGCGGAAGAATCGAGAATCAGTCGCTCAACCCAACCGCCTGCGAAGGCTGCCAGAATCGCGCCGATCGCGATGATCATCAGCACCGAGTTGATCGCCAGACGCGGCACGTGCGGCTGATCGTGGCCGCGCCCGCCACCGTGCGCATGATCGTGCGCGTTATGGCCATGATCGTGATCGTCATCGCCGTGATGCTCATCGCCCATTTCAAAATGTGACGGCCCGGCGCAGACGCGGAACCACACGCGGAACGTGTAGTACGCCGTCAGGCCAGCGGTGAACAGCAGGATCCAGCCGATCCACTGGAATCCCGGGCCGTGCGTGACGAACGCCTCGGCGAGGATCATGTCCTTGCTGAAAAAGCCGCTGGTGAACGGGAATCCCGCCAGGCACAGGCAGCCGACGAGCATCGTGTAGGCGACGATCTTCCAGCCGTTCATGTGTCGCAGGCCGCTGATCCTGCGCACATCGAGTTGCCCCGCAAAGCCGTGCATGATCGCTCCGCACGTCAGGAACAGCACGGCCTTGAAGAACGCGTGCGTGAAGACGTGGTAGCACCCGCCGACCGAGGTCATCACGCCCAGGCCCGCGAACATGTAGCCGAGTTGCGAGACCGTCGAGTACGCCATGATGCGCTTGATGTCATACTGGGCCATGCCGATGGTCGCCGCCAGGAGAGCCGTGAGCGTGCCGATCCACGCCACGGTCGGCAGCGCGGCTGCATCCAGCAGCATCATCGGGTACATGCGCGCGATGAGGTACACACCGGCGGTGACCATCGTTGCGGCGTGAATGAGGGCCGACACGGGTGTCGGGCCTTCCATCGCATCAGGCAGCCAGACGTACAGCGGCAACTGCGCGCTCTTGCCGAACGCGCCCAGCATGAGCAGGTACGGGATGGCGTCGATTGTCCAGCCGGCCTTCTCGTGGCCGTAGTTGTGCGAGTCGAGAATCGCGAACAGTTGCGCGTACTCGACGGTGCCGAAGTTGTGCCAGATGAAGTAGATCGCCAGCGCCAGGCCGAGGTCGCCGATGCGATTCATGATGAACGCCTTCTTCGCCGCCGCGACCGCGCTGGGCTTCTGATAGAAGTAGCCGATCAGCCAGTAACTGGCGAAGCCCACGCCCTCCCAGCCCAGGTAGAGCATCACGAGGTTGTCGGCCATCACCAGGCTCGACATGGCGAAGAGAAATACGCTCATGCCCGCGAAGAAGCGCGTGTAGCCCTTGCCCACATCGTGCTCCATGTACTCGCTGGCGTAGAGCGCGATGAGCGTGCCCAGCCCGGTGACGAACGGCATCCACAGCAGCGTCAGCGAATCGACGTACAGCGCGAAGTTCGCGATGAATGAGCCCTCGCCCTGCGCGCTGGTCCAATGCAGATTCAGCCAGCGGAACAGATGAATCGTCTGGTGCTGGCCCGGCTGATAGCCCATGTACAGCGACAGCGTCACCACGAACGACAGCCCGAGGCATGCGACGGTGATCCACGCCGGCAGCTTGCTGCGCACCTTCATCGCCGCGCACACGCCGCACAGTGCCAGCGACAGCAGCGGCAGCCAGAGGATCCAGCCGGCCCACGAAGAGCCCGCGACAAGCGTCTCAGCGGCGAGGGCTGTGGTCATGATTCTCTCATCTCCGACCACGCCTCCGAGTTGAGCGTCTCACGCCGACGATAGAGCAGCACGATCAGGCCCAGCGCCAAGGCCGCCTCGGCCGCAGCCACCGTGAGGATGAAGATCACGAACACCTGTCCCGAGACGTCCAGCGAGAACCTGCTGAAGGCGACCATCGCGATCGCCGCGGCCTGGAACATCAGTTCCGTGCACAGGAACATGATGATCATGTTGCGGCGTACGAGAAAGCCGACGAGACCGATCACGAACAGCGCCGCGCTGACAATCAAATAGTGCGTCAGAGAGATGTGCGAGAGGGCTTCGATCATCGCGCCCCTCCCGGCGCGCTGGCCCGCGCCTCAGCAGATTCCTCGGCGTGGAACCCAAGTTTGCGCATACCCGCGGCTTCGCGAATCTCGTCCTCGCCCAGTTCGATCTGCTTGCGCGCCAGCACCACGGCACCGAACATAGCCATCAGCAGAATCACACCCGCCAGTTCGAGGCTGACCGGGAACTTCGCGACCAGGTCAAGGCCAACCTGCTGCACGTTGCTCGGCAGTTTCTCCGGCGGTAAGGGCAGACGCGTGTCGAACGCCTCGCCCTCGCGGCGCACGGTGATAAAGGCTCCGCCGGGCGCAGATTCGATCGTCGCCCCGGCCGCGGGTTTGGCGCCGGGCATGAGATCCGCCACCATTTCCTCGACATCGCGCGACATCAGGTTCATGGCCTGCCAGGCCTGCCGCTGCGCTGCGGGCACGTCGGCAGTCTTCAACTGCGGCACGCCGCCATAGGCCATGTTGCTCAGCACTGCCAGCAGGATGAATCCCACTCCACAGGCGATTCCCGGCTCGCGCGGGTTGACGTCGTACTCGGCCTCTCCAACGGTGTGGTCGGTACTCGGCGCCTGCTGCGCGAGCATGATCACGAACATGTAGGTGATCAGGATCGCTCCGGCGTAGACGATCACCAGCGCGAACGCCATGAACTCAGCCTGCAGCAACAGGAACAGTCCGGCGCTGCTGAGCACCACCAGCACGAAGTACAGGGCCGAGTAGACCGGCCGGTCGTGCGTAATCATCCGCACAGCCGCGGCGATGGCGATGAGGCTGAACGCGGCGAACATCAGGCCCGGTCGCGCCGCTCCCTCCGCCAGGGCGGGCTTGCCGCCCATCACCGACAGCAGTTGCGGCGTGGCCAGCAGCATCCAGGCGATGACCCCGAGCCCGAGCAGGCTGCCCGCAATGCGCAGCCCCCTCTTGCCGGGCCGCAGGGCCAGATACACGGCCGCTGCCCCCAGCACGCAGGCAAAGTAAAGGAGTTTGGGGTCCATCCAGTGGGGTCTTCCGTTCCCGCGCGATCCGGCCTCAGGAGGGGCACGATATTGAGGAATCATCGCCCCCGCAACCACATTGTGCCGACCTTCACAAAGCCCTTCGGCCACGAGTCGCCGCGGAATGCGCACAATCAGCAGTCAGCCAACAATGCCGGGCAGGCCGCGCGTGCCGATGAAACGGCGAAGGCTGGCCGCCGACGCTCCTCTTCGCGATACGCCCCACAGTTGTCTCCCCTCTTCTGGCAACAATTCCCCAACGCTTTGACGGTGCTGCGAGCGATTCTCGCCGGCGGCTTCTTTGCCGCGCTGAACGCCTATCGCTATCCGGATGAGAACGTGCTGTGGGGTAACGTCGCGATCGGACTTTTCATCGCCGCCGCGCTCACCGATGCGCTCGATGGCTACCTCGCGCGCAAGTGGCACGTGGAATCGGTCTTCGGCCGGATCATGGACCCGTTCTGCGACAAGGTCCTGATCCTCGGCGCGTTCATCTATCTCGCCGGGCCGCGCTTCCTGGTCAAGGAATGGGTCGAGGGCGGCTCGTACTTCACGATGGCCACCGGCGTCTATCCGTGGATGGTCGTCGTCATCCTCGCACGCGAATTGCTGGTCACCGGCATCCGCGGCGTGGTCGAGTCGATGGGCATGTCGGGGGCCTCGAACTGGTCCGGCAAGATCAAGATGATCCTGCAGTCGGTCATCGTCCCCATCGTGCTGTTTCTGGTGATCAATCTCAAGACGCACGAGACGCCGTGGGCGATGCTTGCATGCCACATCATGGTCTACGCGACGCTTGTGGTGACGGTGTACAGCGGCCTGCCTTACGTCATCGGTCTCCGCGCCATCATGGACAAGAAGAAGACGCCATGAGCACCGCTGACAATGCGGTGCGACCTTGCGGCTGTGCACTCGATTGTCAGGCGCTCATTCAAACAACCCCGGCTCGCGCGTGTTCGTTTGGCTTTTCGCGATCGGAGCCTCGCGCAGCAATTCCGGGTCGTCGTTGTCGGGCGTGTTGACGCGCGTGCTCACCGGATAGACATGCATCGCGGCATCCGGGACCGGCTGCAGCAGCGGCTGCAATGCTGCTGCTGCGCTGGCGGAGACATCAAGCCAGCGATCCCACTGCTCCGGCAAAACCAGCATCACGGGCATGCGATCGTGCAGTTGCCCCGCCACGACGTTGGGCGAAGTCGTCAGGATCGTGTACGTCTCCAGAGGCTGCTGCAGCGGCGCGTCCTTCGGCCCCTTCCACCGATCCCACAGGCCGGCGAAGCCGAACACGCGATCATCCTTCAGTCGCAGCGCGAACGGCTGCTTCTTCTGCCTGGACGAGGACGGCTTGCTCCATTCATAGAACGCATCGGCGGGAATGATGCATCGGCGGCGCTCCAGCAATTCGCGAAACGGGGGCTTCTGGGCCGCGGACTCGCTGCGCGCGTTGATCATCCTGTTGCCGATGGATTCATCCTTGGCCCAGAACGGAACCAGGCCCCAGCGCAGCAGATCAAGTCGCCGCTCGCCGGTGCTGCGATCGGCTCGAATCACCGGCGCCGACTGCGTGGGCGCGATGTTCCACCTCGGCGCGTAGTCGCTGATCACACCCAGCCGGAAGATCTGGGCGATCACTTCAGCAGGAGTTGTCAGAGCGTATCGGCCGCACATTCATTGCGCCGCCAGCACCATGCCGCGGCATTCTCCGAACCCGATCCGTCGCGTGCCTTCCGCCTGACAATACGCGTTCATGATGACTTCGTCGCCGTCCTGCAGGAACTTGCGCTGCGAGCCGTCGCCGAGATTGATGGGATTCTGGCCGCGCCATGTGCGCTCCATCAGGCAGCCGCGCGAGTCTTCGCTTTGGCCGGAGATTGTGCCAGTCGCCAGCAGGTCGCCCGGACGCATGTTGCAGCCGGTCGATGTGTGGTGCACGAGCATCTGCGCGATCGTCCAATACATGTCGCGCATGCTTCCACGGCTGATGAGCGTCGGCTCGATGTGCTCCTCTCGCATCGCCGCCGACGAGATGCGCACCTCGACCGTGATGTCGAGTCCGCATTCCTCAGTCGGCCGCAGGTACTCCAGCAGCTCCGGGTCGCCCGCGCTGCGCGGCGGCCCGTCGACGCGAAACGGAGCCAGCGCATCCAGCGTCACCACCCATGGGCTGATGCTCGTGCCAAAGTTCTTGGCATTGAACGGCCCCAGCGGCTGATACTCCCATTTCTGCACGTCGCGCGCGGACCAGTCGTTGACGATCACCATGCCGAAGATGTGCGCCGTCGCATCCGCCATCGAAATGCGCGCGCCCAACTCGTTGCCGTGACCGACAAAGAACCCCATCTCCGTTTCGTAGTCGAGCAGTTTGCACGGCCCGAACGCAGGGGGGCCGAGATCATTGGCCGCGGTCTGGCCCATCGGCCGCCTCAGCGACGTGCCGCTGAGCACGATCGAACTCGCACGACCGTGATAGCCCACCGGCAGGTGCTTGTAATTCGGCAGCAGCGGATTGTCGGGCCGGAACATGGAGCCGACATTCGTCGCGTGATGGATCGAAGCGTAGAAGTCGGTGTAATTGCCGATGGCCGCGGGCATGAGCATCTCAGTGTCGCGCATCGGCACGAGCACGGCCGCTTGCGCGCCCAGGTCGCCCGCCAAGCGGCCATCGACGTCGAGGAGAGAGGCCACCTGCCGGCGCAGCGCTTTCCAGTGCAACCGGCTGAGGGCCATGAACGGGTTGAGAGTCGCCGCGCACAGCGCGGTGGCGGCCTCGGGCTTGATCTGCTCGAGCAGCTTGAGTTCGACGCAGCGCGACAGGTCCACGATCTGGTCGCCGATGGCCACGCCGATGCGCGGCGAACGCTCCTCGGCCTTGCGGCGGAAGACGCCCAGCGGCAGGTTCTGGATGGGGAAGTCGCAATCCGGTGCGTTGGCCGTCTCGACGAAACTTCGCCGCTGCGGATCTTGCGTTGGATCGGTCGTGGGCGGCACGGCGCGGCATGGTACGCGCAGCGCCATCATCATGCACAACAATCCGCGCTCACACCGACGCGGCCACGGGATCAAGCAATCCCAGTTCGCGCAGGTCCTGCCGCGGCTCATCGAACTTGCATGAGCCGAAGGAGATCGCGAACTCCTCGCGCACATCCTCGATTGAATCGTCACTGAGCCGGTGGCCGCGCCATTCGATCGCCTCATCGCTCACATCGAACGCGTCGAGCGATCGCTCTTCGAGCAGCGCCTGAACGTCGTCCACCCGTAGTTCATCCGTCAACGCCAGACACGCAGCGAGGAAGACATTCAGGAAGCCATGCTCATCGGCCCCGACCGTGTCCGATCGATGTCGCAGCGGATGATGCATGCCCGCGGTGGCTTTGAACGGCACATTGGCGGCGGCGCAGGCATGAATGAAGCGAGCCAGGCTGGCGGTCGACGGATAGAGATCGGCTGTGACGCCTCCTGTGCGCACCTTCGCGCCGCAGTCGCCCGCGGTCATCGACACGATCATGTCGCGCGGATCGGTCCCCGCGATGGCGATCTCGAAGAACGGCCGCAGGCCGCCGGCGATCTGTTCCATGGCGCTCTCGACCGCCGCGACGCTGTCGGCCTTCAGTTCGATGGTCTCAATCAGCGCCAATCCGGCTTCATCGTCTTCGTGCTGCTCATTGAATGCTGCGATGCGCTCCAGGTCCGACTCCAGTTCAGCCGACCCCGCTGGCGCGGTCAGCGCGCTGATCTGCCAGGGGCCGGATTCATCCATCGCGCTCTGACGCAGCGAGGTGATCGCAGCGACTTCGAATTCATCCAGTCGCGCCACCGGCACGATCAGCCGACCGAGTATCCACGCATCCGGCGCGACGAGATAGTCGCCATAGTTGCGAACGGTCGACGCCATGTCGAGTTTCGCAGGCGGAAACAGGCCTGCGTAGTCAATGAGACGAGCCATCAGAGCGTGGATGGTCGACGGTGTCATGGATACCTCGGACAAGGCGGAACAGGGAAACGCCGAACGGCTCGGCGTGGCAGTTGCTTCATCGGACATCCATCCGCGACATCTGCGACATCGGCGCACGTTTTTCGCCGTTTGGGGCCACGCCTGCGCGAATGACGCATGCTAAGCCGCGAGCGGCTCGGTTCGCCTCGGGTCGTTTACCCTTTTTGCTTCGCCCATGAATCTTTCAGCGGCACAGTGCGATTGAACACGAGCGCTCCCGGCCTGGAATCAGGATCGACACAGAAATACCCCTGCCTTTCGAACTGCACGCGATCGCCTGCCTTGACGTTGGCAAGCCCCGGCTCGATCAGGCCGGTCACGATCTCAAGCGATTTCGGATTGAGGCTGTCGCGGTACGACTCACCCGTGTCCGGATCCTCGACGCTGAACAGCCGATCGTACAGGCGCATCTCGGCCTTGATCGCGTCCGTGGCGCTGACCCAGTGCAGCGTGCCCTTGACCTTGCGGCCGTCCTGCGACCAGCCGCCGCGTGTCGCCGGGTCATACGTGCAGTGAATGACCGCCACCTTGCCGCTGGCATCTCGCTCCACGCTCGTGCAGGTGATGTAGTACGCGGCCCGCAAGCGCACTTCCTTGCCTGGCGAAAGCCGGAAGAACTTCGGGGGGGCCGGATCGGCAAAATCGTCGCTCTCGATGAAGATCTCGCGACAGAACTTTACCTTGCGCTTGCCCGCTGCGGGGTCCTCGGGGTTGTTGTCAACCTCGAGTTCCTCGGTTTGGCTCTCGGGGTAGTTGTCGATGACCACCTTCACCGGATCGAGCACCGCAAACGCACGCGGCGCGCTCTTGTTCAACTCCTCACGCACAGCGAACTCGAGCAGCGCCACATCGACGGTGTTCTCGCGCCGGGCGATGCCGATGGTGTCGCAATAAGTGCGTATCGCCGCGGCCGGATAGCCGCGCCGCCGCATGCCCGTGATCGTCGGCATGCGCGGGTCATCCCAGCCGCGCACGTGCCCGTCGGTCACCAGTTCCAGCAGTTTGCGCTTGCTCACCACCGTGTGCGAGAGATTGCGGCGGGCGAACTCGTATTGACGCGGGTGATACGTGACGCCCTTGGGCGCGCCGCCCAGGGCATCGATGGTGTCGATGAACCAGTCGTACAGCGGGCGGTGATCCTCAAACTCGAGCGTACACATAGAGTGCGTGATGCCCTCGATCCAGTCGCTTTGGCCGTGCGCGTAGTCGTACATCGGGTAGATGCACCATGCGCCCCCCGTGCGCGGATGCTCGGCGTGCAGAATGCGGTACATCACCGGATCGCGCAGGTTCAGGTTGGGCGAAGCCATGTCGATCTTCGCGCGGAGCGTTCGCGAGCCGTCAGGGAATTCGCCCTTGCGCATGCGCTCGAAGAGATCGAGATTCTCCTCGACGCTGCGATTGCGGAACGGGCTGTCGCGGCCGGGCTCGGTGAGCGTGCCGCGGTACTGCCGCACCTGCTCGGCGTTGAGATCGCACACAAAGGCCTTGCCGCTCCTGATGAACAGCACGGCCCAGTCGTAGAGCTGCCGGAAATAGTCCGATGCGTGGTACTCGTGCTTCCCCCAGTCGAAGCCGAGCCAGCGCACATCTTCTTTAATGCCATCGATGTAGCGCTGCTCTTCCTTGACGGGGTTGGTGTCATCGAATCGCAGGTGGCAGCGGCCGCCGAAGTCGCGAGCGATGCCGAAGTTAAGGTTGATCGACGACGCGTGGCCGATGTGCAGAAAGCCGTTGGGCTCAGGCGGAAAGCGCGTGACAATCGTGCGGTGCTTGCCCGATGCCAGGTCGGCTTCGACGATCTCGCGCAGGAAATCCTTCTGGGCCGCCGGCGGTGCAACATCGGCCGGATCATTCGAGGTCTTGGATCTTGGATTGTGGGTTGGGTTCATCACAGCCAGGGATCATTCGAGTTTGATCAGCCTATCGCCGCAATGGCGCGATCGATGCGCTTCAGCGTGCTTTGCTTGCCAAGGACCTCCAGCGTATCGAAGATCGCCGGGCTGACCATGCCGCCGCTCACGGCAATGCGCAGCGGTTGGGCTACGACGCCCATCTTGCCCGCCGCGTGCGATTGTGCGTAATTCTTCACGGCGATTTCCATGCTGGGGACATCCCACACAGAGACATCTCTGAGAATCGGCCGCACCGCCTTGAGGTGTTCGATTCCGCTGGGTGAGCCCGTGGTCAGCGCTTTCCGCGCGTCGTCGGCATACGCCGTCAGCGAAACGTCGTCATCATCCAGCACGAAGAACCGGTCGGACTGGAACGGCGCCTCAAGGGTCTTGGCCCGTTTCTGATTGGCGCGGGCGAACAACTCCCACTTCCCCTCCATCTTGCCGTGCCAGGCGGGGTGGTAGCGCGCGGCGTGCGCTTCGAGCCGACCAGCCAAATCGCTCACGCTCATCGCCTGGATCGCATCGGCGTTGAAACTCAGCAGTTTCTCTCGATCGAACTTCGCCGGCGTCTTGATGACCCGATCAAAGTTGAATCGCTCCTTGAGGAACTCGACATCGAACTTCTCGACGTCGCCGCCGGGATTCCAGCCCAGCAGCGCGAGGTAGTTGATCATCACATCCGGCAGGTAGCCGTTGCGGCGGAAGTCGTCGACGTTGATCTCCGGCAGGTGGACGCCCAGCCCGCTCGCAAGACGCTCGGCTTCATCCAACTCCAGTTGATGATCCTTGTCGGCGAGCCACCAGAACCACCGATCCGGCGCGACGACGGGCGCGCCGGCTGCATTCGTCGGTGACGCCGCGAGCGTGCGCTTCTTCACCTCGGCGCGCAGCGTCTTGTCTTTGTCGCGCTTGCTCATCTTCGAGCCGTCCGGGTTGGTGATGATCGAGACGTGCGCGTACACGGGTGTCCTGAACCCCAGGGCCCGCTGGAGCAGCACATGCTTGTGCGTGTTGCTCAGGTGCTCCTGGGCGCGGATGACGTGCGTCACGCCCATCAGTTCATCATCCACGACCACCGCAAAGTGATAGGTCGGATAGCCGTCGGCCTTGCGGATGACGAAGTCGTCGAGTTCCGACTCGTTGATCGTCACATCGCCGCGCACTTCATCGTGCACCGTCACCGATCCGAAGCCGTCGGGCAGTCTCAGTCGAATGACGTGCGGACGGCCTTCGTTGACGTACTGCTCGACCGTCTCCTTCGACAGTCTCAGCGCGGACCGGTCGTAGCGCGGATTGCGCTTGCCGGCCATGGCCTTGTCGCGCATCGCCTTCAACTCATCCGTCGTGTCGAACGCGCGGTAGGCCTTGCCCTCGCGCAGCAGCTGATCGAGGTAGCGGTTGTAGATCTCCAGGCGTTCGCTCTGGAAGTACGGCCCCTTGTCGCCGCCGCCGATGCCATCGAGCGCCGGGCCTTCGTCCCAGAGGATGCCAAGCCATTTCAGATCTTCGAGAAAGCCCAGGCTGGCCGCCTCCGATGAGCGCTTCTGATCGGTGTCCTCGATCCGCAGCATGAACTTGCCGGTCCCCCCACTGGCCTTGCCTTTGGCGTATGCCCAGCAGAACAGCGCCGTGCGAGCGCCGCCGACGTGCAGATGGCCCGAGGGCGACGGGGCGAAACGGGTGCGAATCAGCGGCGAGTTGGACGCTCCGGAAGGCATGGAGAGCCAACAGAATAGGAACGGATTGACGAAAAGGCGCGAGCGCCTCGCGGCCGGCGCCGCTGTCCGGTTCGACCATATCGGACGTTCGCGCTGCGATCTCTCCGCGCCGCCCACGGACGGCGGCGGTTGGTTACCATGCCGCCCGATTCACCCATTCAGGACTCTGAGACATTCGCGCCATGTATTCACGCCTGCTGCATTGCATTGTTGTCATCACGTTCCTCAGCGCCGTCATCGGCTGCTCATCGTCGACGCGCACGCGCTCCAACTACCGCGACGGTGTGAAGGTCTCGGGCGTGATCACCTATCGCGAGAAGGCGGCGCTCCCGCCCAACGCCGTCGTCACCGCGCGACTGGTCGACATCACCCAGCCGGCGGCGCCGATGCTGCTGCGCGAGGTCATCATCACCAAGCCCGGGCAGGTGCCCGTGCCGTTCGTCATGACCGCCGATCCGGGTTCGATCAACCAGAACCACAACTACGCGGTCGAGGCGACGATCAAATCCGGCCACAATGTCATGTGGCGCACGACGCAGCAGTACGGCGTGATTACGCGCGGCAACCCGACCAACGGATTGATGGTCTGGGTGCAGCGTGTCGACGAGGAATAGTCGCTGACGATACCTGGAATCAGGCGGCGAGTGGCCGGGCCTCGCTGCGCAGGCGCTTGAGGCCGCGGTGCGCGATCGACTTGACCGTGCCGACCGGAAGGTTCAGCGACAGAGCCGCATCCGAGTACGACAGATCGGCGACGAATAGCAACTGGAAGACGTCGCGTTCCTGAGGCGTCGCATTGCGCAGGATCTGCGCGGCTGTGAAGTCATCGTCCGATTCTGGCCGGGTGTGCTGCGACAGGAATCCCTCCATCGCGGGCGTCAGTTGCACGACGCCTCGCTGACGCCGGCGACGGCGGTGGCGATCGATGAAGTGCCGGCGGGCGATCGTGGCGATGAATGTGGCCTCCGTGCCCAGGGCCGGATCGAAGCGTGCGGCGCTGCGCCACACCAGCAGCAGGATCTCCTGCACTGCGTCTTCCAGTTCCGCGAGACTCGGCACGCTGCGGCGGCCGAGGTGGATGATCAGGCCGCGATAGCGCTCCACGACTTCTTCGAAGGCGCCGGCATCGTGTTGCGCGACGCGTTCGAGCAGGGTTTCAGCTGGGGCGAAGCGAGGCATTGAATCAGGCGTGCGTGGCATGAATGTGTGTCTCCGTTTCGGGTGTACGGAAACAAATACTCAGTTCCAGCCCACGAGTGATTAGGAAACCATCTCAAGTCACACGTTCCAGACGCAAAGATCGCAGCCCTGCTTAGGGCGAATGCCTCACAACTCCTGTGATCTTCCGATGAATCCGTCGCGCCTCGTGGGCTGACGACGACCTCCGCGCCAGCCCGCCCTCATGATGCGGGTGGGCTCGCTGCGCTCTGTCCGCGCCGCGTGCGCTGCAGGAGCATCGCCATCGGTCCGCTCAGCGCGTAGATGGTGAACGCCGTCGCGAGCGTGACCTGGAACCACCAGATCGCGATCGCCAGCACCACCACCAGGCGCACGATGTAGGGGAAATCGCGCGGCCCGCGCACAAACCTGTTGGTGAAATGGATGTACGGGATGTTCGACACCATTCCAAACGCGCACAGGAGCATGATGCCCGGGATGACCAGGGCCGTGCTGCGAACCAGGCCGACCGAGACGTTGCCGCCGAACGTCGTGACCAACAGGTGCTGATGCAGGATGACCAGGCTGGCCACAGTGCCGGCTGCGCCGGGGGACGGCAACCCGCGGAAGCGGCTGTGGTCGCCGGATTCATCCTTGTCCAATTCGACGTTGAAGCGCGCCAACCGCAGTGCGGCGCACGAGACGTACACGGCCGCCGCGCCCCAGATGATCTTCCCGAAGACGTTGTCGGCCTCGGGCCCGATGATGAACGAATCGCCTGCGAGGTAGTTCATCACCAGGCGAATGGTCATGAACGCCGGGGCGACGCCGAAGGTCACCACATCGGCCAGGGAGTCGAGTTGCGCGCCCAAAGGCGACATCGAGCGCGTCAGCCGCGCCAGCGAGCCGTCGATGGCGTCCAATACCATGCCCACG
>DATKJG010000427.1:0-4051 GCA_035543215.1 Phycisphaerales bacterium
GCAGGCCCGACTTCGGATCGCGCGGGCTGAACATCGCCTCCCATGCATCCCACTGCTGGCCGCTGCGGCCATCGGGATCGATGGCATGCTCCATGCCATTCTCCTGCCGCACGGTCATCAGGACGCTCTGCGTCGATGGACTCGTCCAGTTGCGATACGAAGGCGTCTCGCTGCCATCAGCCTGTGTGAACATGTTCTTCTCGGCGTAGATGTCGGTCATCTGGAAGCACGAGAAATCCACCGGGTCGGGCGAGCGGCTCCAGCAGGCGCCGAACGTCTCGGGATGCGTCAGTTGCAGCCACAGGCTGGACCAACCGCCGGATGAATGGCCGGTGACGATGCGCGCCTCCGGTTTGGCGACGAGGTGGAAGCGATCTTCGAGATAGGGGATGAACTCCTTGACCAGCGCCTCGCCGCGCGGCCCGTTGCTGGCCGAGTCGCAAAAGCCGTGATGACCAAGCGGAGCATCCGCGTCAAGGCAGACGTACACGGCGATCGGTGCGATCTCCTCGACGCCGGGCGCCAACAGCATCTCGGAATACTCGGCCGCTTCCTCATCGCGACCGCCGAAGCCGGGAATCCAGTACACCGCCGGCCATTGCGTGCGCGGATTGGCGGGATCGCCCCAGCCTTGCGGCAGCGCGACGCCGGCGCGATGGAACACGTCGTAGCCATAGAACGCGCTGAGCATCTCGCTGCGCAGCTCAACCCATTTCAAGTTGTCGGTCTCCGGCCGCGGCGGGCGCGCATCGATGCGATGCCTCAGCGTGATCTCGACCGTGTCGTCGCGCTTGGATGAGAGGTCTGCCTCCACCACGTCGCTGTACACGTTGCCCGTGCCCTGCTCGTGCGAGCGCGTGATCTGGTCCGCGTCGAGAATTGCCTGAACGCGCACCTTGCCTTCGAGAGTGTCGAGTGACGCCGGCCAGGCCAGCGATGAGCCATCGAGCGTCGCGACATCGCCGCCCTTGAAGTCCTTGACCGCGATGGAGGCGATGGGCTGCGGCTTCTCGAAGAACGGCCCTTCGATGGGGTCGCTGCGATCGAACGGCCGGCGCGTCTCGGTGATGAAGAACAGCACGATGCGGCCTGTCGCCGGCTCGGTTCGCGCCGCGGGATCGAGGCGCACGCGATAGGTGTCCGCAGCCTCGCTCTTCGAGCACGACAGCGCGGCGAGCACGATCAGCGCGATTCCGAACGTGCACACGAGGCGGCGGGCGATAACAGTTTCATGCGGCGGCGATGTGGGTGAGACAGCGAACATCGGCAACACGATACACGCTCCGTTCGCTTGCAAGCCGTGTGGCACCCGCGGGAGGTGATTCGATACAATCGTCGCGTTGATTGATCGCAAGGAGCCGCGCCGCATGGTCTGGATTCTCTCAGTCAGGTGTGCACGCCTCGCCTTGGCCCTGATGGCGGCGGCTTCGATGCCGTCCATATCGGGCTGCGGCGCGAACAAGCCCGGCTGGGCATCGCTCGATCCCAATGACTGGAGCAACCAGCGCATCGCCGACCATCCGCTTGTCCTGGATCTGGCAGGGCCGATCTCGGTGGATGTGGGCACGTTCGCCGGCAACGTGACGATCGAAGCCGATCCGGATCTGACCAAGGGCGAGGTGACGATCGTGCGCGAGGGGCTGCACGGCTTCGGTCGCTCGAAGGAGGCGAAGGCCTCGCTCAGCGACATCACCGCTTCAGTCGATCTCGTCGCGGCCGACACGTCGCGCGGCCAACTCGGCCAGACGCTGCGCATCCGGGCCGAGACCGCCAACGCCGAGCCGCACTTTCAGCGGGCGCACGTCTACATCAAGGCCCCGGCGATCGACGGCGTGTTCGTCGCGACCGACGATGGCAACGTCACGGCCAAGCACGTCGAGGGCGCAATGGACATCGAGACCTCCAACGGCCTCGTCAGCGTGCGAACCAACCTCACCCTGCAACGGCCGGTGACGATCATCAACAGCAACGGCGACATCATTCTGCGCATGCGCGGCGAGGGCAGCGGGGCTTTCGACGCTCAGACCATCAACGGCCGCGTCTCCGCCGACATCCGGTACGGCTCGGTCAGCGTCGCAGCCGTGACGCGCGATGATCTCTACCAGGCCACCTTGAACAAGGGAACCAACAAGATGGTCCTGCGCACCACCAACGGCGACATCAAGATCGCGGTGATGGATGAGAACGAGGAAGCCGTCGTGATGCCCAGCCACCACAAGAATCCGAAGGAAGAGCCGCTGGTCGCGCCCGCCCCGGCCACGCAGCCCGACTAGGGTCCTCACGCCTCGGCGAGTATTGTTGGGTGCGATGCGCGAAGTGCAGGATCACTATTTTCGCCTGGCCAAGGAGGAGGGCTATCTTTCGCGCGCAGCGTACAAACTGATCGAGATCGATGAACGCAAACGCATCATGCATAAGGGCGACCGCGTGCTCGATTGCGGCTGCGCCCCGGGTTCGTGGCTGCAGGTCGCGTCCAAGCGCGTCGGCGAGCGCGGCGTGATCGTCGGCATCGACCTCGTCAAACTCGGCCGCAGGATCGCGAACAATGTCGCTGTGGTGCAGGGCGATTTCACCGTCGCCGAGCCCGGCGAATTGATGGCACTCGCGGGCGAGCCGATCAAGCCGTTCGATGTCGTGCTTTCGGACATGGCGCCGAGCACCTCCGGCGACCCCGAAGGTGATCATCATCGCTCGGTGCGATTGTGCGAGGCCGTACTCGATCGCTGCCCGCTGCTGCTGCGCGTCGGCGGTAACCTCGTGATGAAGGTCTTCGAGGGCGGGGCGTACATGGATCTGGTCAAGCGCATCGAAAAACTCTTCGACGACGCCAAGGGCTTCAAACCCAAGGCCTCGCGCAGCGAATCGACCGAGATGTATATCGTGGCGCACGGCTGGCGCGGCATCGATCCGAAATCGCTCATCGAACGCCCGACCGATGTCAACGTGCTCGCGCCGCCACGACCCGCGCCCCGCGCCGGGTGGGGCGCGCCCAAGACCTGAACGAAGGGCCGCACAAAGACCCCCCACAATTTGGTGCGCGCTCAAATACGCGCTGGCCGCGTGTACGATGCGCATACATACTCGCATGCCCATTCGCGCGCCTGATCCGCACAATCTGCGAACCGCCGCACGGCAATTCGGTGTGATCGAGACTGATCGCGCCTGCCCCGGCTGCGGTTACAACCTTCGCGGTCTGCGACTGGGGCTTCCCTGTCCCGAATGCGGCATGCCGGCGGCTGCGTCGTACAACTACGACATCGACGATCCGCTTTCGCTTGCCCCGCCGCGCGTCATTCTCGCCTTCATCCGCGGCTGCTGGGCGGCGTCGATCATCGTCGTGCTGGTGGTGATCGTGTCGCTGGCGCCGCGCTTTCCGCAATGGAGCATGTCGTGGACGCGCTGGAGCCTGCCGCCGCTGGCGTTGCTGTGGGTCGGCGCGGTGGCATGGCTGACGCCGGCATTCCTGCTTCCGCAGGCGGCGATGCGCGGCTTCTCGCGCCGCAGCGCGCTTCGCCGCTTCGCGCGACTGCTGCAATGGGGCTGGCTTGCCGCTGCCGTCCTGAGGCTTCTGCGCTACGAGTTGAGATGGACAGGCTCGGCCGGCGCGATGGCCAACGTGGGCATGATCATCGGCTTCATCGTCGGCCTTGCCGGCGTGGTCATGCTCGCGGTCCTCATGGAGCGACTGGCCAACTGGGCGCGGGATGGCGGTGCGGAGAAGGCCTTCAACTTCGCCGCGTTCACGATCCCGCTTGCCACGCTCTTGCTCGTGTTCGGAATACCCTTTCTGCCCGCGGCGCTCTTCGGCCGCTTCGGCCCGGTGGTCATGCTGTCATGGCTGATCGCGGTCGGGGCCTTCCCGTACGCGCTCCTGTCGCTGGCCGGCAGCGTCACGCTCAGCGTCGTACACAATTACGAACACCGCCAGCGCCAGGAGCGGCGATCCGACCGTCAGCAGCGGCACGAGGACCAGGTCGCGCGCACCATCGAAACCATGGACGCCGAGCGCGGCCGTCGCGGGCATGTGTGACGTGGTACAACACAATGATGA
>DATKJG010000428.1:0-3419 GCA_035543215.1 Phycisphaerales bacterium
TGAAGTAGCTTCCAGGAGCCCCGGTGGGCGAGACGGCGGTCGACGGGCCTGTACCCTGACCGGTCACGTAATAGCGCACGGTGGTGCCACACGTGCTGGCCGGGAAGTTCGCCTCGAAGGTGCCAGGACCCACTGAAGGCATGGGCACGCCGACGAAGCCGGCGCCGGAATCAACGTTCAGGGTGGCGCCCGTCGGCGACTGCGTCCCCGCGCTGATCGCGACGCGCAAAGGCGTCGTGCCTGCCGGGGAGACCAGGGTCGGCCTGCCAAGCGGATACGTGAATTGCATCGCTATCGCCATGTTGTGGGCGGCGAAGGCATTATGAATCTCGGTGCGGTGCGGTGTGCCATTGGACAAATCGGCATCGTTGTCATCCAGCGTCATGTAGTCGATGCTGATCTGTGGCGTGATGAGGGTGCCGGTATGCACAAGAATGCTGTTGACTGCCAGGTCAGCGAGGATGTCGCGATACGTGGCGGGGTTGGTCCCGGCCAAGTTGTTTCGCAGGCTCCACACGCATCCTGAGATCAGGTTGCCGCAGGCGTGGACTTCGCTTCCGCAACTCGAGCAGTTTGACAACTGGTACTGGCAGCTGTTGGCGGCCGTGCGAATGCCGTTGGCACAATTCTGGAAGCCGACGCCCGTGACCGGCGAATCGGTCACGAGGAGGCCGAGCACGTCGCCCATGCCTTCGCCGTACGCGCCTTGGCCACTGCCGCCCTTGGCGACGACGTTGTGGCCGTACTCGTGATGCACCACCGTTCCGAAGCCGGTGTTGTTGCATCCGCCGCCCGACAGGTAGAAGTTGATGGTCGATGAGCTGTAGAAAGCGTTGCAGGTCGAGGCGATGTTGACGTTGATGGGGAAGTTCGACTGCGTCGAGACCGTCGGATACGCCGGATTCGCGGCGACCACCAGGTTGCGCGCGATATTGGCGTGCCGGTAGGCGTTGACCTCGGCCCGGGTTCCTTCCGTCGCGTTGGCGGGGTTATGCAGGATGTCAGCGGGTCCGGGGGGCGTGACATTGAGCGAGGCGCTGCTGGTCGCCGACTGCTGGTTATTCACGACGAAGTACTGGCCGATGAGCGGCGCGGTGAGCGTCACCTGGGCTGTGCCGGCGTTGGGCATCGTGAAGTTGCCATTCGCGTCAGCGAAGACATTCGTCGCGCCGAGCGACACGCGCAAGTACGGCAGGGGCTGTGGATTCTCGTTGGCGCACGGATCAGCCACGTATCCATCCGTCACGTTTGCGCGAACCGTGCCGTTGATGTCGATGTCGTAGACGAGATTCTCGGTGTAGAGGATGGCGCCCGTTGCCGCGTCGGTCACGAACTCGCGGGAGGAATATGAGCCGTCGGCCATGTTGCCGCCTTCGCCACTGAAGTTCAGGGCGAGTACGGGCACGTGCGCATCGTCGTCGACGCCGGCGAAGATCACGGGAGTTGCTGGAGTGAACACGGTGTCGGCGGGCATGGATTTGCGCGCCTGCGCGATGCCGGCCCGCGCGTCGACGTTCTGCAGCGCCTGCGGATTGACCGTGAAGGCGCCGAGGTCGCGCAGGTCCGAGGTTGCGAGGACCAGCGGGTAGTTCGGCTCGTTGCGCGTAAGAAGAATCAGGCGCGAGCGATACACGGGCACGCCATCGCGCACCTGCGTGTAGTTCACGCCCGTGAACTTCGGCTGGCCGTTCTGATACATGAGGGGCTGCAGGTGCGCGCCGCCTTCAAAGCCAGCCTGAGCGACGAGGTCCTGCGGCGGGACGCCCAGCATTGCCGAGTGGGCGAAGCGGAACTGCTCGCCGACATCATGCGGCGAAGGCCCGCCGCCGAAGGGCATTCCGTAGACCTTGGTGATGCGGTTCGCGCTCTCGTAGAAATCGACGCCCGGGTACTGGGCCCGGAATTGCGCGATAGCCTGCTCACGATTGGCGACCTGTTGCTGGATGTCCTCCTGGCCCCACACGGTCACTGAACATGCGATTGATGCCGCCAACCCGCACAGACCGAGCGTCCATTGATTACGCACCTGGAAGATCTCCTCAGAAGGACCTGTTTGCGGCGGGTTGTGAAGCATGCAGCAGACCAAGAACGACTCGTACCAGTGTCGAGGTTGCCAAGCCGGCTTCCGCCTGAGCCAGCGGTAATCCCCAATATAGCCCATTGGCTGTGTGTTCCTGCGCGAAATTTTGTATCGGACGTGGGACTCCCGTTCGCCATCGCGGCATTCGTCCCCTATGTTCGCTGCAGAATCTGCTGCCGGCAGGTTTTTCTACATTTCTCGCCGGCTTGTCGCCCACATGTCCCCTGCCCAATCCAAGCCCCATGAGCCGGTGATCGAGAACCGCAAGGCTCGGCACGACTACTTCATCGAGGAGACGCTCGAGTGCGGCATCGAACTGCTGGGGACTGAGGTCAAGGCCGTGCGATTGGGCCTCGTCAGCCTCGGCGAGGGCTACGTGCACGCGGAGGCCGCCCCCGGCTCGCGGCCGACGCTCACCCTCTACAGCGTGCACATCGGCGAGTACGCCCCCGCTGGCGCGGCCCGGCAGCATGTGCCGCAGCGCGAACGCCGGCTGTTGGCCCACAAGCGCGAGATCCGCAAACTTGCATTGCGGACCGCTGTGAAGGGCCTCACGCTCGTGCCGCTCAAGATGTACTTCGTGCGCGGCCGCGCGAAACTGCTGATCGGCGTGGCGCGCGGCAAGCAGAAGGCCGACAAGCGCCAATCGATCGCGGAACGCGAACATCGCCGCGACATGGATCGCGCCATGTCGCGCAAACACTGAATTCCCGGCCTGCATCGCCCCTCACGGCGCCGCAATCCCGTTTTTGGGGCGAGTTCCTGAGGCACTCACCCGTACCCAAGGTGTCGCTGTCCATCCCCTGCGATTTGGACAATTCGCCGCCCGCTCACGCGGCGGCAGGCATCACGCATCGGCCAACCGCCTCGCACACCATGACGCATCGCTTCCCCGCTGACTTGGCGGCATACAAGGCCTCGTCCGCGTGGCTGAGCAGTTGCTCGGAGTTGGCGGGGCGGCTGAGCGTGATGTGAGCGAGGCCGATCGACATGCTGACCTTCGGCTCGTCGGCCGGACGATTCCTCATGGCATAGTCGAATTCGCGCATGATGCGCTGGGCCACGACGATCGCCTCCTGCGGTTCGGTGTGACCCATGATCACGCAGAATTCATCGCCGCCGAAGCGCGCGGGGATGTCGACCTGCCGGCAGTTGGCCCGGATGACCTTCGCCGCCAGTCGCAGCAGTTCATCGCCGTGTGTGTGGCCGCGCTTATCGTTGACGGCCTTGAATTCATCCATGTCGATCATCAGGCACGCCAGCGGCAAACCGTGACGCAGGGCCTCGGCCCAGTTGCCCTGCAGCATGAGGTTGAGCCAGCGGCGGTTGGCCAGTCCGG
>DATKJG010000429.1:0-5615 GCA_035543215.1 Phycisphaerales bacterium
AGATCCTTGGACTGGGCCAATTGAACGAAGCGATCACCCATCACGCGATCGGGTCCATGATGCACGTACGCCGTCAGCGACGGGGCGAATCGCTCCAACTCGCGAACCCAGTTGGCGACGACCGAAGTCGGAACAATCAACAGCGTCGGTCCGACTCCGTTCGCGCCCGGCTCGGTCGAGGGATTCGCATTCGGCAACCTGTTCGCCTCGGCGCGCTCATGCAGCAGCAGTGCAATGAACTGAATGGTCTTGCCCAAACCCATGTCATCAGCCAGGCAGGCGCCGAGCCGATAGCGATCGAGGAACGACAGCCAGCTCAAGCCTGACTTCTGGTACGGCCGCAGGGCGCCGATGAATGACTGCGGCTGCGACAGCAACGGCATGGCGTGGTCATCGCTGGACGCGTTCAGCACGTCGGCGACCCAGCCAGTGGCGTCCATGCCAAAGACCGGCAGTTCGCTTCCGAACGAGGCGCTCGCGCCATGAGCGGTCTGGATCGCCTCCAGCAGCGTCATCTTGCCTGTGGGCGATTTCAGAATGAAGTCGCGCGCCTCCTTGAGTTGTTGCGGATTGATCTCGATCCACCGGCCGCGCACCCGTACCAGCGGCGCTGCCTGGCGCGCAATCGCCTCAAACTCCTCGATGCTCAGCGGCTGGTCCCCGATGGCGATCTGCCAGCGGTAATCGACCAGCGAATTGAGTCCGAGCATGCTCGCCGCGGGGGACGTGCCGCCGGGCGTGACCACCGCATCCGTCGGCGGCGCATCAATCTGCAGGCGCGCCCCGAGCCGGCCGACCGGCTGGTTCCACCACGCCGGCACGATCACGTTCACGCCCGATTCCTCGAGCAGGGGCCGGATGTCGCGCAGGAACTCGTACGCCTCGGCGGTGGGCAGGTCGATGTGCGTCGGGGCGGAATGGCCCAGTGCGTCTTCCAGCCGCCCCCAAAGTGCGCTGACGCGACCGAGTTCCGACAGCAGCACTTCCTCCAGGCGATCGCCCACCTGCGATGAGCGCCGACCATCGGAACCGATCCCGCTCCAGATCCCTGGCGCGTCGAACACCACGTTCGGATCGTCCTTGGACTGAAGATGAAGCGTGAGTGTCCAGACCACTTCATCAACGGCGGGCTTCTGGTCCTTGGCCTTGGTCTTCGTGCCAGTCGCGGGAAGTGGCTGATCTTTCTCGCTGAGGACCGGCTCATGCATCTTCATCAGCAACTGGTACGCCTGACCCTGACCGACATCCGCGAGCCGGCTCACCCACGCGCCGGCATCGCGCAACAGATCGACCGCCTGCGACACAGGCAGTTGGATCTGTGCGTTGTTGCCGAGCAGGCCACCCAGCCACGCCACGTGCAGATCGCAGGCGGGATCGCGACCATCGATGGCGTCGAGGAACGAATCGCGCGTCAGCGTCTGGCGAACGAATGCATCGGTCAGCGCCGCAAGAGCGCTCTCGATGATGGGCCAAGGCTGTCCATGCCGATCATCCACCACCGCGCGCACCGCCGGAGGCATGGCCACCAGCAGCGCCGAAAGGGCGTGTCGCGTCTCCTCATCGCTCACCCACGGGTGCCACGCGCCGGTAAGGCCGTTGCCTCGCACTTGCACCGCTGTCGGGATGAAGCGCTGGGCCTCGACCAGGTCCATGGCCAGCCGCGCGATGCGCATGAAGTAACGGACCGAGGGCGAGAAGTCGACGCCATCGTGCTCGATGCCTTCCAGCATCAGCAGCACGTCGAGGGCCATGTTCGGCGGGAGCTCCAGCGTCGGAACATCGAACCGGGCCAAGCGCGCCTCGGTGCCCGGCTCGGCCACGCCCGCCAGCAGCCGGAAATGATCGCTCGGCCATGGGCCGCTGTCATCCGATGGCAGCAACAGCCGAATGGATGAGAGATTGGCGTCGGCCTCGATGCCATTCGACAGCGCGCCGATATCGCGCAGCCGCGCGAGCGTGGCCTTTGGCTGAGCGAAATGCGCCGATACCTGCTCGACACTCGTCGAGGCAGTCGTCTCGGAAGCCGACGGCGGAACCTCCGCCCAGAGGTGAAGCGCGTTGCGCGTCCAGTTCGCGTGCAGAACAAGGATCAACGGACTCGATCTCCCATGCCGATTCCGAGCCATCCAGCGCCGGCCAGGAGTGGACCATCCATGCTCCGGGACCGACTGACGAACCTGCCACGACCGAGCGGGCCGACCATCCTTGCAATGACCGCGCTGGGACTCGAACCCAGGACCTAGCGCTTAAAAGGCGCTTGCTCTACCGACTGAGCTACGCGGTCGATGCGCAAGATTTGCCTTGCAAAGTGCCGAATCGGGAATGGTAGGCCCAGCCGCGATGCCTGTCGAAGATGTTGAGAACCTTGTGGATATCACGCTCACAAAGGCGGCCGCGGCATCCGTCAAGAGGCAGATGTGCCGCTCAACACCCTCGGTCATTGCGCCGATAACACGAGCGGCTGCGCGCGGCATCGAGTCGCCGCGCCGCATGCCTTGCTCACCAGACAAGTCTCAATCCTTCGGCTCCGGCATCGCCGATAACGGGTCGACCTTCGAGTGACCTCCGATCGGCGGCCGTGACTGGCCGCAGATCGTTTCTCCCGCGGCGCAGATCGTGCGCAGCGATCGACGGGCGGAGTCCCGTACTCGGGCAGGATGCCATGACACGTGCACAGATCAAGCACTTGAACGCGGCCATCGCGTTCGCGATGTCCGTTCAGCCGCGAACTCGACGTGGTCCGCTGCGTGAATCTGATGCACGTGGTTTCGCGAGGGATCGGATCAGACAGCACCTTCGCGCCGAGTGAGCCGCAACTGAGCGGACCTCGGCGCCAAGCCGAGGACCGCCGATGCACGAATCGAATGCACGCTCCAATCGCCCATCGCACTCGCTGAGGCCGGTGAATGTTCCGCCGCCGCCAGCTGCGAGCGAGGCGAGTCAGCCGCATACACACGTTCATCCCGATCGATGCCGCATCTCGCTGATAAAGGGAGAACATCGCTGGCGCTTCCGCTGGGAACCGGGCTCGGAGGCGGCGTTGATCAGCGCGGTCGCTGATCTCGCGCGAAATCCGCGCATGCGATTCGACTGGTTCGACGCCGCCGTGGTGTGCCGTCACATCGCGCAGGGTTTGCCGGAACATCGCTCCGCCGGCGAGTCGCGGCGGCCATCTTCGAGCCCGCCTGGAAACAAGTGAACTTTGTTATCGCCTTCATCCGATCAGGCTTCGCCGCGACGCATCACTGAGACATCGCGGCACTCCCCAACACAAGGTCACGAGACATGAACAACGCCGCGACTGCCGCCGCCAGCACCGCCGAGCACCTGCCCGTCGTCGAGGCATTCCTCCACTATCTCATCGACGAGCGCCACTTCAGCCCGTACACCTCGCGCTGCTACGGTGTGGACTTGCGGCAGTACGCCGATCACCTGACCGAGGAACTCCACGTGCACGCCACGCGCGAGCAGGAACGCGACGTGCTCAATCGCCGTCGCAGCGCGCCCGCCAACCAGCAGCGGCGCGACAGCGATGCGGTGGTCGGCACAGTCGGCCCGGCCACAGTTACGGCGGCGGTCTTCGAGGCCGACGTCGACAGCATTCGCGCATTCCTTACGCGACTCGATGAGCATCATTACTCGGCCGCAACGATGGCGCGCAAGATCGCCACGCTGCGTTCCTTCTATCGCTGGATGGACAAGGTCGGCCTGGTGGGGTCGAACCCGATGCTGCTGATCCGCACGCCGCGCCAGGCCAAGCGACTGCCCAAGGCGATCAACGTCGAGCAGGTGGAGAAACTCCTCGCCGCACCCGATGCGACCGATCTGCTGGGGGCGCGCGACCGCGCCATCCTCGAGACACTGTACTCCACCGGCATCCGCGTGAGCGAACTGGTCGGCATCAATCGCGGCGACGTGGATGAATCCAGCGAGGCCCTGATCGTCCGCGGCAAGGGCCGGCGCGAGCGCATCGTGC
Organism: Phycisphaerales bacterium; assembly: GCA_035543215.1. Taxonomy (GTDB): domain Bacteria; phylum Planctomycetota; class Phycisphaerae; order Phycisphaerales; family SM1A02; genus DATKJG01. Next base: position 3,977 of record DATKJG010000429.1, read on the forward strand.
CGCTGGGCTCGCATGCCCTGGCAGCGCTGCGGCACTACACGCAGATGCTCGACGCCGCCGCCGGCAACAACGGCATCCGCAGCGACACTGATTCGCCGCTGTTCATCAACAAGCACGGAACTCGCCTTTCGACGCGCTCGGTCCGCCGCAAGGTCAGCAAGTACCTCGTGACGGCCGGCCTCGATCCCGATATCAGCCCGCACACGCTGCGGCATTCATTCGCCACGCACCTGCTGGACAACGGCGCGGACCTGCGCAGTGTGCAGGAACTGCTCGGCCACCAGTCGCTGAGCACGACGCAGGTTTACACGCATCTGAGCACGCAGCGCATGCGCAACGCCTACAACGAGGCGCACCCGCGGGCCGAAGCGTCGTAAGTGCAACAATCGCAATCGATCTCTGGCCGCGAGGCGCTTCGGTGGGAAGCGCCTCGCGGTGCTTTTGACCGCCGGCATTACACTCTCGACCGATGCGTGCGTCTCGAGCCTCTCTCATCGCCTTCGTGCTCGCGACCGTGACACTGGCGGTCTACTGGCAGGTGACGGCGTTTGACTTCGTCAACTACGACGACCATCGCTACGTCACGAAGAACCAGCGCGTGCTCGACGGCCTGTCGGCCGACAACATCCGCTGGGCCTTCAGCACGTTCGAGTTCTCCAACTGGCATCCTCTGACGTGGTTGAGCCTGATGCTCGATGCCGACCTGCATGGCGATCGTGCCGGTGGTTATCACCTGACCAATGTGATTGTGCACGCCGCGAATGCCGCGCTGCTCATGCTGCTGCTGACCAGCATGACCGGCGCTGCATGGCGAGGCGCGCTGGTCGCGGCGCTCTTTGCGCTGCATCCGCTGCATGTCGAATCGGTCGCGTGGATCTCTGAACGCAAGGATGTGCTCAGCACTTTGTTCGGGTTTCTCGCGATCATGGCGCATGGCTCGTACTCGCGCGTGCAGGGGTCGAGCGAGCAGGCTTCGCGACAGCTTCGACGGCGCATGGCCTACGCGCTGATGATGCTCTGCTTCGCTTTGAGCCTCATGTGCAAGCCCATGTTCGTCACGCTGCCGGCCCTCCTGCTGGTGCTCGACGCGTGGCCGCTGCAGCGCGTGGGGAAACGCTCGGATTGGCCGAAACTGCTTGCGGAGAAACTTCCCCTCCTGGCCATGAGCATTGCCTCGAGCGTCGTCACCATGCTCGCCCAGCGCAGCGGCGGCGCGGTGCGCGACTTCCACCAGGCGCCGCTGACGCGACGCGCGGCCAATGCCATCACCGCATATGGCGAGTACCTCTGGCAGACCGTCTGGCCCGCTGACCTGGCGGTGTTCTACCCGTATCCCGCAACGATCGAGGCTTCGCCCATCGTGCTTGCCGCCGGCGTGCTGAGCGCCATCACCATTGCATGCATTGCCGCAGCTCGCCGAAGGCATCGTGCGCCGCTCGCCGGCTGGCTGTGGTATCTCGGCACGCTGGCTCCGGTGATCGGATTGGTGCAGGTCGGCGCCCAGGCGCATGCCGATCGCTACACCTACGTGCCACTGATTGGCGTGTTCATCATGCTCGCATGGAGCCTGCCTGACTCGCCGCGCATGGCGCGATGGTCAGTCATTGCCGCAACAACGGCGCTGCTCGCGCTGGCGGCC
>DATKJG010000430.1:0-4887 GCA_035543215.1 Phycisphaerales bacterium
GAGTAGACCTCGAAGGTCATGCCCAGGACGATGCGATCCTTCTTGCCACGGTTGATGTAGATCTGATCCGAGCCCGAGGGCACATCAACGACGGTGGCGTCAATCTGAGCCCCAGGATCGCTGACCCTCAGGGCGGAGTCGGCACGGATTCTCTCAAACTCGTCGATGCGGCCCTGCAGCACCTGGTTGTCGCGGCTGAGGTTGTCGACCTCGTCCTCCAACTGCCGCCGCGTCGCTTCATACTGATTGCGAAGGGTGTCCTTGGCCTTGTTCAGTTCATCGATGGCGCCTTCCAGACGCTTGCGATAGTCCTCAGCCGCATCGCGGTAACTGGAGATCTGCGCGTTGAAGCCCTGCACCTCGGCGGTATGGGCATCGTCGGCCTGCTTCATCTGGGCGTCCTTCTCAGCCAGTTGCTGATTGGCCGCCGCCAGTTGCGTCTTGAAGCCCTCGGCCTCGCTGCGGGCTGCATTGAGGTTGCCGGAGAGCGTGTTCATCGCGCCGCGGACCGTGTCGCCTTCCTTCATCTGGAAGCGTGCGAAGTCCTGCTTCACCGTTTCCAGCGTCGCGTTGGGTTGCGAGCCGACATAGCCCAGCAGGTCGTCGTAGCGCTGGTTCAGGAACTGCGCCACGCTCATGTTGCGGCTCTTGGCCGCCGCCTCGAGGCTCTTGTACTGATCGGCATTGCGCTGCGCGGGATCGATGTACGTCTTCAGGAGGTTGTCGGCAGTCGCCTTGTTCTCCAATTCCTTGGTCTTGCCGGCGTAGAAGACGATCGTCAGCACCAGCAGGAAAACCGTGGTGAGGACAAAGACGACGAGCGAGACGATCACGCCGGTACCGGCGCCAGTGCGAACTGCCATGTGGACTCTCCGAACGGACCAGGCTCGCGCAGCCGGGCGACGGCTGTGCAAGCAGCAAAGGGACAACCCAAAACGCTGGGGAATCGCCGAACAGGGCGGGAAGCGATTAGAACGGCCAGTGTCCCAGCAGCGAGCTTCCAAGTCAAGGGTACGGCCGGGACCCCTGCTCCTGTTGCGTCGCTGGCGAAACTCCGCCCGTCAGGCCTTGGTCGCCCGCAGGACCTCCGCGATGGTCGTGTCGCCGCTACGAACCTTCTCGAAGCCTGCCGGCCGCAGGAGCGTCAGATCGCCTGACGCCAGGGCAACAGCTTCGATGCGGCCGGTGTTGGCCCGCTCGACCACCAGTTCGCGGATCGGCTCCGTCATCGTCAGCAATTCATAGATGCCCAACCGGCCCTTGAACCCGGTGTTGCGGCACTCGCGGCAGCCAAGACCGCGATGGAACGTCAACCCCTGTCGCGAGCCGAAATCGGGCGGGAACTCGCTGTCCTCCGGCTGATACACAGCGCGGCAATCCGCGCAGACTCGTCGCACCAGCCGCTGGGCCATCACGCCTTCGACGCTGCTGGCCACAAGGAACGGCTCAACGCCCATGTCCAGCAGCCGCGTCATCGCGCCCGATGCATCGTTGGTGTGCAGCGTGCTAAACACCAGGTGCCCGGTCAGCGAAGCCTGCACAGCGGCCTCGGCAGTCTCACGATCGCGAATCTCGCCAATCATGATGATGTCCGGATCGTGTCGCAGGATCGAACGAAGGCCCGTGGCGAAGGTTAACCCGACCTCTGGCTGCACCTGGATCTGGTTGACGCCATCGACGTGGTATTCGACAGGATCCTCGACGGTGATGGCCTTGACCTCATCGCTGACGATGCGGCGAAGCGAGGCGTAGAGCGTGGTCGACTTCCCTGAACCGGTCGGACCGGTCACCAGCAGGATGCCATGCGGCCGCGCAATGAGCCCATCCCATCGCTGCAGCAGCGACGGATCCATGCCCAGTTGCGCGAGTTCGAGCGTGACCGTGTGTTTGTTGAGAATGCGCAGCACGACGCCCTCGCCGAAGAGCATCGGGATCACGCTCACGCGAAGGTCGAACTCCTGGCCCTTGTGCCGCAGGGTAATGCGGCCGTCCTGCGGCTTGCGCTTCTCGGCAATGTTCAGATTCGCCATGATCTTGAGGCGGCTGATGATGGCGTTTCTGAACCGGTTGACCGTGGGGGGCACGCCCGCGTGGGCCAACACGCCGTCGACGCGATAGCGGATGGCCAGAGCGTCCTCATACGGCTCGATGTGCACGTCGGTGGCCCGCTCGCGGATTGCCTCCAGCAGCAGGTCGTTCACCAGTTTGATGACACTGGCTTCCTGAGCCTGCTCGATTTCAGTGCCGGCCGCGCCTCCCGCTTCGTTGGTGAGATCGGCGGCCTTCTCCGCGGCTGTAGCGGGGCCGAGTTCATCCAGCGTGTCGCCCGCGACACCATAGTGCGTGCGAATGAACTTCCGCAGGTCGCGCTCATCGGCCAGCACCAGTTCGATCGACATGCCCGTGAGCACGCGCAGTTCGTCGAACGTGGTCAGTTCAAAAGGATCGCATGTCGCCACGCGCAGCACGCCGTTGCGAACCTCGATCGGCGCGCATCGCTGCTTGAACACCAGTTTGGGCGGCAGCAGGCGCAGCACATCGTCCTTGACCTCGATAGTGTTGAGATCGACGATCGGCATCGCGAACTGCTGGCCGATCGCCTCCAGCACCTGCGAGCCGTTGACGAAGCCCAGCCGCACGAACAGTTGATCGAGGCGCTCGCCCGAGCGCTGCTGCTCGGCGATGGCCTGTTCCAGCTGATCGTCAGTGATCAGCCCGCGCTCGATGAGAATGGATCCGATGCCCACGCGGTCATTGTACCGCTTGGGTTCCACGATTCGGCTGGCGGGCTGGATGGCCGCGGCAATCGCCATGACTGGCGTATCGGTCAATCCGGGCAAGATGCGCCAGCATCGCTGGCCTCAAACGGCCGAGATCGCGAAGCAACTCGCCTGCGCGCAAGCGCGAACCCGATGCGCGCTTTCTGCCGATAACAGGCCTAGGCTTCGTTCATCGCGACCGACTCGCGTCGCCCTGCATTTCAAGCCTTTGCACAGGATCCGCCCGCATGACGGCTCACACGGACGTCGCTGTTCACTCATCGCCCGGCTCCGGCTCCAGGACCGCAGCCTCCTGTTGCGGCGGCAATGGTCATGTTCGCGCAGCGGAATCCATCGGCGGCGTGACTGGCTACACCAACGCGCAACTGCATGAGATCGAGCATCGCTGGTCGGCCCCGAACTACGACCCGCTGCCGGCCGTGCTTTCCCACGCCAAGGGCGTGTGGGTCTACGACGTCGAAGGCAAGAAGTACCTGGACATGCTTGCCGGGTACTCGGCCCTGTCCTTCGGCCATCAGCATCCACGCATCATGCAGGCGTTCCTGACGCAGGCGCAGCGGCTCACCATCGTCAGCCGTGCGTTCGAGAACGATCAGTTGGGCCTGTTCTGCAAGGAACTCGCGGAATTCACGGGTTTCGAGCAGACGCTGCCCATGAACACCGGCGCCGAGGCTGTCGAGACCGCGATCAAGACCGCGCGCAAGTGGGCCTATCTCAAGAAGAGGGTGGCGGTGGACAAGGCCGAGATCATTGCCTGCACCCGCAACTTCCACGGGCGCACGACGACGGTGATCAGCATGTCATCGACGCCGCAGTACAAGGACTTCTTCGGCCCGCTGACTCCCGGCTTTAAGCTCATTCCCTTCGGCGATGCCGAGGGCCTCGAGAAGGCCATCACGCCGAATACCGCCGCGTTCATCGTCGAACCGATCCAGGGAGAGGGCGGCATCAACATTCCGCCCATGGGCTATCTCAAGCGCGTGCGCGAGATCTGCACGAAGCACAGCGTGCTGATGGTGTGCGATGAGGTGCAGACGGGTTTCGCGCGCACCGGCCGCATATTCGCGTGGCAGCACGAGGGCGCCGCAGCAAAGCCCGACATGATGTGCCTGGGCAAGGCGCTCGGCGGTGGCGTGTATCCGGTTTCGGCTGTCGTCAGTTCGCGCGAGATCTTCAGCGTCTACCAGGCGGGTGATCACGGCTCGACCTTTGGTGGCAATCCGCTCGCTGCGGCTGTGGGCCGCGAGGCGATGCGCGTCATGATCGACGAGAAGATGACCGAGCGCGCGGAGGAGATGGGCGAGTGGCTGCGCGGCCGTCTGCGCGCCATCAAGTCCTCAAAGATCAAGGAAGTTCGCGGCCGCGGCCTGCTCAACGGCATCGAGATCAGGAAGGAAGCCGGCGACGCCCATTACTTCGTCGAGTTGCTGCTCGCCGAAGGCGTGCTGTGCAAGGATACGGCCGGGCAGGTGATCCGCATCACTCCGCCAATCGTGATCACCAAGGATGAATGCGAGTGGGGCATCGAGCGCCTGGCACGAGTGCTGGCGTGACGCTAGCTGTTGGCACGCAGCAGCGCCAGGCTCGCGGTGTGGCCGTGCAGGAATGAGCGGTCGCCGATGGGCCCGAACTCGCCTGCGGCGAAGAACCCGGCCACCGGCATGTCGCCGCCGAAGCGCCTGCGGATGATGTTCAGATCATGATTGGGCTCGCCGAAGAGGCGATTGCCGCGGCCGTTGCAGGTGAAGAGCATGGCGGCGAAAGGCGGCTGATCCTTCAGGACCTGTGCATCGAGGAGCAGTTGCAGGTCCTCCGTCGCGGTGGCGGCATCGCGCACGTGGAACTGGATCGTCTGACCGACCTTGCACATCTCGCCGATGGCGATGCCGCCGACGCGCTGATCGAAGCCCATCACAATGCGGACAAGAAAATCGCCGCGGCCGAAGTGAGACTTGTATTCGTTGATCACCGTACCCACCAGCAGCCCACGACTGAGCAGCCGTTTCTCCGCATCGCTCAGCGACTGGGCCAGGTCCTGCAGGACCTCCATCGCTTTGCCGCCGCCGAGTTCCAGCACGACGTTCTGCCGGCACTTGGTGACGATCAG
>DATKJG010000431.1:0-4837 GCA_035543215.1 Phycisphaerales bacterium
TCGGCACGATGGTCGCGATGAGCATGAGCACGCGCCAGCGCCAGCCGGCGAGAATGTTGGCCATCTTGGCCTCATGGGCGTTGCGCGGTGCGGAGTTGTAGCCCGCAGCGCCCTGCCAGCCCAGCCAGGTATAGAAAAGGATGACCACGCCGATGACGTAATACCAGAAGTTGAAACTCTCCTCGCCGCCGGTGTGCATCGGATGCACGAGCGAGTGCTCGGCCGGCTGGGCCAGCAGCGTGTGTGTGATGCGATTCCAGCCGAAGTACGCAAGCAGCCAGATGATGATGATGGCGAAGCCGGTGAAGGCGAAGATGCCTTCGATGCAATCGGTGACCATGATCGCCAGCAGACCACCGAGAAAGACAAATGCCAGCGACAGGGTCAGCATGCCCAGCATCAGCACGGGAAACGTCGCGAGTGTCAGGCCGGCGACGCGAAACGTCTCGGGCATATGACAAAGAGCCATGAAGAAGCGCGCTTCGACGGCCGGAAAGATCCCGAAATTGATGATGCCGGAGAGGAAGGCGACGATTCCGGCGAACACGCGGAAGTTGCGGCTGTAACGCATTTCCAGAAACTGCGCGATGGTCATGGCGCGCGTCTCGCGGAAGCGATAGATGACCCAGCCGGTCAGAGCGATGACGATCATCGCCGGGCCTTCCATGAGCGGCCACCACACCTGCACGTAACCGATCTGGTATCCCGATTCGAACAGGCCGACGAGCGTGATCACGCTCAGCGCCGCCATCTCCTTGGCCATGGCAACCACGTAGCGACCGCCTGAGCGGTTGGCCGACAGGAACGCCGGCACGCTCGTGGTGTAACGCGTGGTCTTGATCGCAAAAGCGATGAGCACCGCAAGCAGCGCCAGGCAGATGCCCCAGTCGATGGGCGCGAGGTTCATAATCCCCCTCTCCCACGGCCGGCCACCATCGTTCGACCTGCATGGATCGGCCGAGGGAGAGCGTCGGAGTGAGCGTGCGCGTGCGACATGGGTTGCGGCGTTGCTATTGAATGTCGTATGCGCTGATCGTCGAAAGCAGCGGCGCGGCCCGGGAATCGAGGATGCGCACGCGCAGTCGGGAGGTCGTCACTCGATCAATCCCCACGATGCGCTTGTGCCCGATCGTCGTGCCGTGGGCGATCTCATTCCACTTGCCCTGAGTGTCAGCCGCGTCGATGGCGAACGACTTGATGCGCTGGCCCAGGGCGATCGGCTCGCGGAGCACGACCATCGTGATGTTGCGCGGCTGATCCAATTGAAGTTCCAGCGCGCTGGTGCGCACGCCATCGCCCTGCCAGTACGTGGCATCGTCGCCGTCGATGGCCTGCGGCGCGGGGGTGCGTGCATCGCGCAGGATGTCGTGGGCGAACATCGAATCGAGACGCATGCGCCATGCCTTGAGCGTCGCCGCCTCGTTCTCATGTACCAGTCCGCGGCGATCGACCGGCAGGTTCAGCAAGAGATTGCCGTTGCGCCCGACCGAGCCGAGATAGATACTGATGAGGTCGTCGACGGATTTGACCTTGTCATCCTGCTCCGGGTGATAGAACCAGCCGGGCCTGATCGAGACATCGCACTCGGTCGACAGCCAGTGCGTGCCGTCGATGTCGCCTTCGTTGAGTTCCTTCTCCTTGTTGGGAATGCCGGGGAAGAAGGCATCGCGCTTGAGCATGCTCCAGTTGGTTTCGCCCGCGTAGCCGCGCTCGTTGCCCACCCAGCGCACATCCGGGCCGGCGTCAGAAAAGATCACGGCATTGGGCTGGCACTCGCGAACCGTTCGAACAAACAGTTCCCAGTCATACGTCTGGCGTTTGCCGTTGGGCCCTTCGCCACACGCGCCGTCGAACCAGACTTCGAACACCTCGCCATAACTCGTCAGCACTTCGCGCAGTTGCGATGCGAAATACTCGTTGTAAGGCTGGCCCGTTCCATACAACGGATTATTTCGATCCCACGGCGAAAGGTAGACGCCGAACTTCAAACCGAACTCGCGACAGGCGTCCGACAACTCCTTGAGCACATCGCCCTTGCCGCCGCGCCATGGGCTGTATTTGACTGCGTGCTCGGTGTGTTTGGACGGCCAGAGACAGAAACCGTCGTGATGCTTGGCGGTGATGATGATGGCCTTCAGTCCTGTATCGCGGCAAACTCGGGCCCACTGCCTGCAATCGAGTTGCGTGGGATTGAAGACCTGCGGATTTTCGCGACCTTCGCCCCATTCAACATTGGTGAACGTGTTCGGTCCGAAATGCACGAAGGCATAGGTCTCGAGATCGGCCCATGCAATCTGTTGCGGCGAGGGCAGCGGCGGAAGCGGCGCGGGCGCTTCAACAGGCGGCGCCGTCAGAATATTGGCAGCCAGCGTCATGACACAGGCAAGGAGCGACATCGTCAGGGAACGTACATGAACGAAGCCGGATCAACTGGTTGCAGCGGCTGTCCGACCGGCGCCATGCGCAGCGTCAACTCGGCCTGGCCAGTGCGATTGAAATAGTGGACGGCGAACGAATGCGCTCCCGCCGCCAGCGCGACCACGCCCTGGCGCTCGAGCGACGAGTGCAGGCCGTTGTTCTCGACGACAACTCGGTCGCCGATCATCAGTCGAGAGCCATCATCAGAGGTGAGCGAGAAGGTGTACACGTCGTCGCTGGGAACGATGATGAACCCTGCATACAGCCGTGCGATGCGCTCCTGCACAGGACCCGGCGGCAGGGCGACGGCGTCAACGTGCTCGGTGCTGGCCGGTGTGAGCCCCGCAAAATCAGGCAACGTCCTCCAATCACCGGGATAAATTCCGCACGAGAGTCCCGGCTTCTGGGTGCCCTTGAGTCGCAACGCCAGCTGCGGCTGCACAAGGGTAAACCGGCGCTCGGCCACGGCGCTGGCGGGCTTGCCGTTGTGGAAGGTGCGTGCCTTGAGCGTGCACGAGTCGCTGATGATCACAGGCCCGCTGATCACCGGTGACTGCATCGTCGGCTCGCTGCCATCGATCGTGTAGTGAATTTCCAGCGCGCCCGATGGCGCCGCGATGCTCACGCTGATCGGCTTGACGAGGATGTCGGAAACCGCCTCGATCGCCGGCGGGTCATAGATGATCGGCTCGCCATCGATCTTCAGTGCGATGACCGTAGCGATCGCATCAGGCGCGGCGGCTGGCACGGTGATTTGAAGATCGGAATCGTGCCGCGTAACCGTCAACGCCGTTGTGGGGCTCGCAAGCAATTGCGCGCTCAGCCCGCCGTTGCCCAGTCCCGGAACTGTGAGCGCGCCGTCCTTCGGCCACTCGAAGACATGCAGGTACAGCGTGGCGCCGCCGCCGTCTTTCTTCATCGTGCAGCGCCCCCATTCAAGATTCTTGAACGGGCTCGCGGACGTGCCGTAGATGGCTTCGCCGTTTACGTCCATCCATGTGCCAATGTCGCGCAGGCGCTGGAGGGACTCCGGCGGGAACTCGCCCTCGGACGTCGGCCCGATGTTGAGCAGAAAGTTGCCGCCCTTTGAGGCGATGTCGATCAACTTGCGGATGAGGTCCTCGGATGACTTCCAGTCGTGATCATGGCTGTTGTAGCCCCAGTGATCGTTCATCGTCATACAGGTTTCCCAGTCGACGCCGGGCATGCCGGTGGCGGGGATTTCCTGTTCGGGCGTGCCGAAGTCGCCGCAGAACTCACCCTCGGCGGTCATGCCCGCCATGCCGCTGCGGCCGACATCGACCCGGTTGTTGACGATGACGTTGGGCTGCAGCTTCCGGCACAGTTCATACAGCGGCTTGCCGTACGCGTGCGACCATGTCGATTCCCACTCGCCATCGAACCACATCACGCCGATGTCGCCGTACTTGGTGAGCAGTTCCGTGACCTGGCCGTGCAGATACTCGATGAAGCGGTTGAAATCGGCGCCCTCGGCTGAGCGATCCTTTTCCCAATCGCGGCGCGGCAGGTAGTCCGGGTGGTGCCAGTCCATGATCGAGTGGTACCAGCACATCTTCATGCCATGCTTGTGGCAGGCCTCCGACAGTTCCTTCATGATGTCGCGCTTGAATGGCGTGGCCATCACGTCGAAGTCGCTGACCTTGGAATCGAACAGCGCAAAGCCATCGTGATGCTTGGAGGTGATGACGATGTACTTCATGCCCGCGGCCTTGGCGGCCAGCACCCACGCCTCGGCGTTGAACTTCACGGGATTGAACTGCCCGAGAAACTCGTCGTACCTGGCCAGCGGAATCTGCGCGGTCGTTCGAATCCACTCGGCATGATTCGCCTGGCCGTTCCACTCGCCAGCGGGCACGGCGTACAGGCCCCAGTGAATGAACAGACCGAAGCGGGCCTCGCGCCACCACGCCATGCGCTGATCGCGCTGCTGCGAAGTTTCGGGCGTCTGCGCCGATGTTGACGACGACAATGACAGCGAAACGACTCCGATCATGAAAGCAACGATCCAGAACCAATGCGTTCGACTGCGAATCGGATATCGATGCGGCATGCCGGGCGTCCTCCAAGCGCAAAGTAGCGTGTCGGCGGCGTTTTCACCACATTTCGGCGGCAATTCCTTGACCGGGCGGGCCGGGATCGCGAACATCGCCGCTGCCCCGCGACTGATCGAGCATCTCGCACAGCCAATCGCGGATCAAGCATGAGCATCGCCGCTTCCACATCGTCGGCCTCCGCCTCCTCATCGAGTTCATCCGCGGGCGCGCGCTGCGAGCGCATTCCCGTTTCGGTGCACCTGTCGTCGGTCGCCGCCAGCCGCGCCGTGGCCGCCGAGATCGCCGGCCTGATTCGTGAACGGCAGGCACAGGGCCGAAAGGCCGTGCTCGGACTGGCGACCGGC
>DATKJG010000432.1:0-3007 GCA_035543215.1 Phycisphaerales bacterium
CTACGCTGCAGGCGCATTTGATGATGTCGTGCCGGGCGAGGATTCGGCCAACCCCGACTGGCTCACCATCAACTCCTACCTCGGCGAGGATGGCATCACGCCCTTCCTCCGCGACGGCCACGGCGCGTTCGCGCTCGTCCGCACGTCCAACCCAGGTGGCGATCAGGTGCAGAATCTTGAACTCAAGGATGGCCGCACAGTTGCACAGGCAGTGGGGGAGATGGTCGCGCGAATCGGCTTCAAGCATGTCGGCTCGCGTGGCTATTCATCGCTTGGCGCGGTGGTGGGCGCGACCAAGCCGCAGGACGCCCGGCGACTGCGCGAGATCATGCCGCAACAGATCTTCCTCGTGCCCGGCTACGGCGCGCAGGGGGCCGGGCTCGATGACATCATGCCGTGTTTCAAGTCCGACGGTTCCGGCGCGATTGTCACCGCCAGCCGCTCCGTGATCTACGCGTTCAGGCCCGATGATCCGAAGTGGGCTGATTCCGTCGGCGATGCCGCGGCGAGGTTCGCTGATGAAGTGGGCCGCGCGGCCGGCATGCGCTAGTCCGGCTCGGCCGGCGCTATCATCAAATCAAGGAGCACGTCCCATGCCGTCGCAGGCAAGCGCCTTGACGCTGCAGTTCCTCGCGTGGGTTGCCGCCGGCGAGCGCACCTATCGCGATGCCATGGACGCGTGGCGCACGTCATGCCCGAGACTGACGATCTGGGAGGATGCGCTGGGCGAAGGCCTCATCGAGGTCGAATCGTGTGGAACAAGCGATCAGGCGCGCGTGCGAATCACCCCGCGCGGCGCGCGTCTGCTGGCTGCGCAGACGATGGCCAGTTGACTTCGCGGCGAGCGGTGCCCAACCTACGTGCCTTATGCGCACGTTTCGCAGCGACAACAATGCCGGCCTGTGTCCGGAGGCGATGCAGGGGCTGAGCGAGGCCAACGATTCCTCGCACGAGATCGGATACAGCGACGATTCGTACACCGGACGGGCCGTTGCGGCGTTCAAGCGCATTTTTGGCGATGACACCAGCGTGTTCTTCGTCGCCACCGGCACCGCGGCCAACACGCTCTCGATCGCGGCCCTTACCGAGCCCTGGCAGCAGGTGCTCTGTCATTCGCACAGCCATTACAACGACGATGAATCCACCGCGCCTGAGCGTTTCACGCACTGCCGAGTGACGGCGATCCACTCCGAAGACAGCAAACTCACCGTCGCCGACATCGAGAGCGCTGCGATTCATTCGCGCGGCGATCTACACCAGCCGCAGCCGGGCGTCCTGACCGTTTCGAACACGACGGAGTTCGGCACCGTCTACTCGCCGGCGGAGATGAAGTCGCTCTGCACGGCAGCCCACGCTGCGGGCTACCGTGTGCATGTCGATGGCGCGCGATTCGCCAACGCCGTCGCCGCGATGGGCTGCGACCCACGTGACTTGACCGTGCGCGCCGGCGTCGATGCCCTGTCGTTCGGCGGCACCAAGAACGGCCTGGCGTTTGGCGAGGCCATCGTGGTCTTCCCGCAGGGCGATCGTTCGGCATGGAAGCGCGCAACGGAGACCCTGCCATTCCATCGCAAGGGCACGGGTCATCTTCTCAGCAAGCATCGGTTCGTCAGCGCGATGTTCGCAGCCACGCTTCAGGACGACGTGTGGCTCAAGCACGCCCGCCACGCGAACGGCATGGCGACGATGTTGGCCGAGGGGTTGAGGCGAGCGGGCATTCAGCCGCGCTTCCCGGTGCAGGCCAACGGCGTGTTTGTAAACTTACCGCCGAGCGTCGATGCCCACCTGCAATCACGCGGCCATGGGTACTACCCGTTCGGCGAGCCGTCGTGGAACCTCGTGCGATTGATGTGCAGTTTCGACACGACCGAGGATGATGTGCGGCGATTCCTGGCTGACGTCGCGGCCCCGGCCAGATGACGCCCGGGAATCCGATAACGGGCTGTGCATGACCTTTCGGGACGTGCAGGCGGGGCAAGCGCGGCTGATTCGTCGTCCCGCACCGCCCGCGCCGTCAACTGCGCAGGCGTTCCAACCGATGCACAACGGACAAGGCCGCGCGCCCGAAGGCACGCGATTTGCTAGGGTTGGAGGTGATGCATGAACCTGTTCGAGAAAGATGTATTGACCACGGGAGAGGTCGCGAAGATCTGCAATGTCGCCTCGCGCACCGTGAGCAAGTGGTTCGATTCAGGCCAGTTGCGCGGCTACCGCATTCCGGGCTCCAAGGATCGCCGCATTCCCGTCGCCGCGCTGCGCAAGTTCATGAAGGCGCACGGCATTCCCATGGACGGGCTGATGAGCGGTTCGACGCGCGTGCTCATCGTGGATCAGGATGAGGAGGTCCTCAATACCCTCAAGCAGATCCTGGGCGAGCAGACCAACTACGAGATGCGCACGGCCAGCAGCGCGTTTGCGGCCGGCGTCGAGGCTGAGCGCTTCCGCCCCCATGTGATGCTGCTGGACCTTCACCTGGCGGATTGCGACGGGCGGTTCATCGCCAAGTTCTGCCGCGAGAACGATGACCTGGGCGTGACCAAGATCATCGGCACCAGCGGCAAGTTGACCGATGGCCAGGTGGCGCAGATCCGTCATCAGGGCTTCGACAGCGCGCTGCGCAAGCCGTTTACGGTGCGGCAGGTGATCGACGCCATCGAAGCCGCGCACGCGATGGTGTATTGAATCCAATTTGAATGAGCGAGCTTCATCCGCTGGCGTCACGGACGACGCCGGCGGATGCTTTAATTTTGTGGCTCGCTGCAGGAATTATGATGAGTGTGATGTCCGACGCTTCGCAGCCACAAATGTCGTCGCCGCCGCTCTGGGCGCCGTGCAGCGACGATGGAGCGATCCGGCCGGCCGGCAGCGCGCTGCCTCCGCCGCCGCCGGGCTGTCGCTATGTACGCGTGAGCGGGCTGGGCATTGTGATCGCTGATGATCCACTGCGCCGTCGCGTCGATCGGTTCTTTCACGTGCCGATGATCGTCCTGGCGCTGCTGGTGCTGCC
>DATKJG010000433.1:0-6870 GCA_035543215.1 Phycisphaerales bacterium
CCATCACCGCGACGCTGGGCAGCGATCCCGAACTGGCGTTCAAACCGATTGAGGGCACGGATTACTCGTATCGCGTCGACAGCCTGCAGGACAATCTGAGCTTCGGCAGCGGGGTGGACGCGGTGGCCATCGTTCAGATCAAGGGCCCGCAGCGCACCTTCCGCCGCTGGGTGTTCGCCGATTCGAAGTTCAATCGCGACCTGGCGATGACCGGCGACGATACCACCGCCCAGCACAACGCCGAGATCCCCAGCGATCCGGATATTCAGTGCGTGTACCAGAAGGGCCAGTATCCGCCTGCGCCAATCGTCCTCGCCGCCGGCCCGGGAGAGAGCGATCTGACGATGATCGTGACCTCGCCCGTCGGGCAGCCGAAGGTTACGTCGCTGCAGCCGGGCAAGGCTGCGGAGATTCTCAACGGCGTGACGCTGACCGTCGACTCGTACAGCCCGCGCACCATCGAGGAGACCCGGCCTCAGGTCGTACCGCGCTCGCAGCGCGACCGGCAGGTGGGCGAGATGGCGTCGATGATTCGCGTCGAACTGCCATCGTCGCAGGAGGAAGCGATGTGGCTGCCGTATCACCATTACGCCTTCGAAGACGCCGATGAAGCGCTGCGCCGATTCCCATATCGGCCGACGATGGTCGCGCTGGCTGACGGGCGCCATATCGAAATGATGTTCAGCCGTGCGCGCCAGCCGCTGCCCGCGCCGGTGGTGCTGGACGACTTCCTGGTCGATACGCACGTCGGCGGCTTCACGGCCTCGACGTCGAGCATCCGCGACTGGCAGAGCGTCGTGCGCTTTCTCGGTGATGATGGTCAATGGCTCGATCAGCAGATGGTGCGCGTCAATAACCCTTCCGAATTCAAGGGCTACTGGTTTTTTCAGGCCCAATGGGATCCGCCCGATGCTGGCGGCGCTGGCTTGCCGCCGTCGTTGGGCATGAACTACACGGTGCTCGGCGTGGGCAATCGCAATGGCGTGCATGTGATGCTCGCCGGCTGCGTGATCGCCGTGCTCGGCATGATCTACAACTTCTACGGCAAGCCGCTGATCAAGCGCCGCCGGCAGCAGGCGGTCTACGCACAGGTGCGCGAAGCAGGCCTCGGTCGCGGGACCGCATCGCGCGCCAACGCTCCGCAGCCTGAGCCGGTCGGCGCCGCCTTCGAGGTGCAACGATGAGGTCCAACACCACCAACTTCACCGTCCGCCTGCTCGTCATCGCGGCGCTCCTGACGCTCTGCGGCGCGCTGGCGGCACGGGCCAATGACGCCGGCCGCCCCGCCTCCGGCTCAGCCGCTGCCGCCAGCGACGCAGCCGCGTCTTCATTCGCGCAGCAGGTCGACCTCGCGCCGTTGAGCGTCGTCGCCGTCTACACCGAAGGCCGCGTCAAGAGTCTGGAATCCTTCTGTCGGGCCGCGATGCAGTTCGTTTCCGGCTCGGGACTGGTCAACGGCCAGACGCCGATGTTCACGTACTTCGACCTGATGCTGCGGCCGGACGCGTACGCCGACATCGACCTCATCTACTTCAAGCAGAAACTCATGCGGGCTCAGGTGGCGCAGGCCCTCAGCGCCGCCCACACCGAAGGTTTCGATGAAGCCCGGCAGGCCGCGTTCATGAAATCGGGCCTCTTGTCGAGCAAGCTCATCATGCAGCCGGCGGTGATGAAACTGCTCGGCCAGCTGTCAGCCGATGTGCTTCGCGGGGCGCGCTTCGTGCAGGCCATCGATACCGCGCTCTCGGTCGCCAATCCAGGTTCGCTGCGCGAGGCCCTGGTGCTCGTCGCCCCTTCGCCGCCTGCCGGCCTGCAGGAGCCGTGGCTGCCGATCGACGCCGTCTTCAGCGCTGACCCGCGCGTGCAAGGCATCGATTCCGGGCTGCGCGAGAACATCGCGATTCAGTGGGTCAACTTCACCGGTTCGTGGCAGAACCAGGACGCCGCCGCCGTCAACGCTGCTGCCGTGAAGCTCGCTTCGCTTTTGCCGCAGGTCAACCCCGAGGTCTATCCGCAGCCCAAGCGCCTGCAGTGGGAGTCGTGGTACTTCCGCAACGCCAACATGACGTGGGTGTGGATCTTCTACGCCCTGGCCATGATTCCCTTGCTCCTGGGCGTGGTGTTCCGCTGGAGCGCAGCGCACTGGATCGGCATGCTGCTGTTCCTGGTCGCCTTCGGCGCCCACACCTTCGCCGTCATGCTCCGCTGGTACGTCTCGCAGCGCTGGCCCAACAGCAACATGTTCGAGGCCATCACGACCGCGGCATGGTTCGGCGCGTGCCTCACGCTCATTCTGGAACTGATCGTGGCCCGCAAGCCCATGCGTGGCCTGTTCGCGGTGGGCTCATCGGTCGCCAGCATGACGGCCATGATGGCCGTGCTCAAGTACCCGCTCGAACTCAACCCCGACATCCGCAACGTGATGCCGGTGCTCAACGACCTCTGGCTGTACATCCACACCAATGTGATCATTTTCAGTTACTGCCTGATCTTCATCGCGGCGGTGACGGCGGCGCTGTACCTGCTGTGGCGCGGCATCATCGCGCTGCAGGGCCGCAGCGGCGCGATGGAATATGCGAAAGTGGGGGGCGCCGGTTCGCTGATCCTCATGCGGCCCGACGGCTCGAGCTACATCGATGCCAGCAAATCATCGCTGGGCCAGATTCTCGATGGCACGACGATGGTGGTGATGGAACTGAGTTTCATCCTGCTGTGGTCCGGCATCGTGATGGGCGCGATCTGGGCCGATCACAGTTGGGGCCGGCCATGGGGCTGGGATCCCAAGGAGGTCTTCGCACTGAACACGTTCCTGGTGTTCCTGGTGCTGGTGCACGGCCGCCTGAAGGTGAAGGACAAGGGCCTGTGGACCGCGGTGATGGCCCTGGCGGGCGCGTGCGTGATGCTCTTCAACTGGATCATCATCAACTTCGCGATCTCCGGGCTGCACAGTTACGCGTAGCGGCGCCGAATGATTATGGACAATCGAGCACCGACCCCATGCATTGCAATGCGTGGGCGTTACGGTCACGATGTGCAAGCCGTTTCAGGAGCCTGTCATGCGTGTCACCGTCACCGATTCCCAGATCCGCGACGCCTTCGAGAAGGTCAAGCACATGAACGCCTTCGAGGAGAGCCGGGCGCTGTTCGCCGAGGGCAAGAAGCCGCTGGAGATGATCCAGGCCATGTGCCTGCACCCGGAGATCCTGCGCTGCTTCGGCGAGTGGGGCAAGGGCGTGTACCCCGGCGGCGTGCTGGAGCGCTCGATCAAGGAATTCATCATTCTCGAAGCCAGCCGCCGCAACAACTGCCAGTTCTGCCGGCAGTCGCACATCGATTTCATCCGCAACTTGGGTATTGCGACTGATCCGCTGAAGACCGTCACCGATCCTGTGGCGGCCGGCCGGACCGAGCGCGAGCGCCTCGCCATCGAATACACCGGCCTGGTGATGAAGGACTCGAACAACATTCCCGACGAGTTTTCCGGGCGGCTGAAAAAGAACTTCAGCGATCCCGAGATCGTCGAGATGACCTTCACCATCGGCCTGATCAACCTGCTGAACATGTTCAACAACTCGCTGCAGGTGACCTATCGCGGCGAGTGCGCGCTGATGCCGATCGCGTGAGATTTCGGCCGTGCATTGCGTTGTGTGCCGCGTGCTGCTCCTGGCGTCATCGGCTCCTGCTGCGGTGGAGTGGATGTGGACCGGAGTCGACAATGCCGAAACAGGGCGTGAAGGCGGTCCGCGGTGACAAGAATAGGTTGAGATGACTACCTCGCGCGCTGGCTCTATATCCGTTGCGCTGCTGGCGACGAGGACGACGGCGGTGCAGGCATTGCGTCCATGTAAGATGCGGGGCTCGTCATGCAGTCGCGCGCCAAGGATGCACGCATCGTTCATCATCACTCCCTTGTTGCTTAGGAGCGCGAAATGAGAAATACGAATCGGTTGATGTGGGCTGGCGCGTGCGTCGCCGTTGCAGGCGTGGTCGGCGTGGTGCTGGCACAGCAGAATCCCGCGCGCGGCCACCTCGCGGCGCCGCCGGGGACGCAGACGCTGACGGCGGATCTGGCCCCGTTGTCGATGCGGTTCTACAGCAGCGCCGATTTCAAGGGCACCGAAGCCACGATCGGTGGTGTCGACACGATCCAGCCCGGCGAGTTGATGGAAATGCCCAAGGGGCTCGCGGACCAGTTGAGTTCGCTGCGATGGAATCTGCCGTCCGGCATCATCGTCGTGCTGTACGAAGACAGTGCCGGCAAGGGCGAGCAAATGGTGGTCTGGGGCAAGGGCGAGGCCGCGGAAGTCTCCATCTGGGATTTCAACGATAAGGCATCGCGCTGGGCGTGGTTCGACGTCGGCGGCGGCGCGGGCACATCGCGCAGCACCGCGGCACGGCTGCCCCCTCTCGGAAGCAAGATGCTGGATACCGCCCTCGCGCGCGACACGATCCAGATGTTCAAGAACAAGGACTTCAAGGGCGACCTGCATCAGGTCTCGCCGCTGACGGCCCAGCCCGCCGGCGCCTTGCAGGACATTCCCAGCAATATTGACGACTCGTTGACGTCCATCCGCTGGGATTTGCCCGACGGCGTGATCGTGACGCTGTACGAGGACGCCGATGGTAAGAAAGATCGCGTCTCGGTCTGGGGCAAAGGCCAGCTGAACGATCTCGACCTGTGGGACTTCAACGACAAGGTCTCGCGCTGGTCGTGGGCGTACGTCGGTGCTCCGCCGACATCGCCATAAGGCCTCGACTGCACGTTCTGGCGACGAGTTCGAACGCGATCGACGGGCGAGCGGCTGCTCCGGCCGTGGGCGGGTGCATCACCGCCGGCGCCCGGCCTGGCCGGGTGGCTTGCCGCGTCAGGTCGTAGTTATCGCAGTCGTTGGGGGTCCGGAAGGCAACGGATTTGCGTAATCACAAAGGCTTTCTGGTACCTTTGGAGGCCGCCGGGCTGCATACTGAGGCTGTGAAGGAAATTGTCAGTCCCCGCTGTGCGGGCGATGCGTAATGCATTTCAGGCCATGAACCCATTCCTGTTCCTCAATGATCGTCTGCGCGCTGCGTATGTCACCTTGGCGAGTGCTGCGTTGGTTGCGATCGTGCTGGCCGGCCCGCTGCTGGCCCGCGACGTGCCCGGCGATGCTGCCCACGCCGATGCGATCAAGCAGGCATCGAATGCTGTCGACGACGGCTCGATGGTGGACTAGGGACTGCAGCGACTATCGCCAGACTGCTTCGAGGGGAGCGCGGGCGTTCTGCTGATGCTGCTGCTGTGGATCGAGATCGTGCGGCAGGCTGCGCGGCTTGATGGATGAGGCCTGTCGCTTCAATTCGCAGATCGATGCCGCCGCGTACTGCAGATGAGCCTGCGAGTATGTTCGCCGCGGCACGGCGAGGCGGACGAGCTGCGGCGCGGCGCCGCTGGCGCGATTGACCAGGGCGCTGCCGATGGGCGTGCCGCGCACGCCGGCGTGTTCGTAGATCGCACAGGCGAGCGCATGCGCCGCGTTGTCATCAAGGTGCGGACAGAACGCGCCGGCATCGATGAAGACGGCGTGGCCGCCAGCGGGGCGCACGATCTTCACGCCGCCGCGCTCCAGCGTCTGGGCGAAATGCGCGATCATCGCGCCTCGCTGCGCGAGATAGGTTTCGTTCATCACTTCCTGCATGCCGACCGCGATGGCCTCGAGATCGCGCCCCGGCAGGCTGCCGTAGGTCATCTGGAAGCCCTGCGTGAGCACGCACAGCCGGCATGCGCGGCGATGCAGGTTCTCATCGCGCAGCAGCAGCAATCCGCCGACGTTGCACAGGCCGTCCTTGCGCGTCGACATCGCCACGCCGTCGCACAGGTCGAACATCTCGCGCACGATGGCGGCGACGCTGCGATGCGACTGGTTCGCTTCCCGCTGCTTGATAAGGAAGGCGTTCTCGGCGAAGCGGCAGGCGTCGAGGATCAGCGGCTTGGCGAAGGCATCGCACAGGTTGCGCACCGCGCGCATGTTGGCGAGGCTCACCGGCTGGCCGCCATTGGAGTTGCACGTGACGGTGAGCATAATGAACGGCACATCGTCGCCGCGCGTATTGAGAAGTTTCTCGAGCGCCGCGATGTCGATGTCGCCCTTGAAGGGGGCGTCGTTGTCGGGATCGGTGCCCGCGCGCGCAAGGAGGTTCAGCGCCTCGGCCCCGCTGGCTTCGATCATGTGGCGCGTGGTGTCGAAGTGAGCGTTGTTGGGCACGACCATGCCGGCCCCCGCCCCCCCGCGAGGGTTTCGGGCGCTTGGGTCACCGATGATGGTCTCGACCAGCAATCGCTCGGCGACGCGGCCCTGGTGCGTGGGCAGCACGTGGCCGATGCCGGTGATTCGCGTCAGCGTTTCGACGAGGCGCGTGGAACTGGCTGAGCCGGCGTAACTCTCATCGCCGCGCATCATCGCCGACCACTGGGCCGATGACATTGCCCCGGTTCCCGAATCGGTGAGCAGGTCGATCATGACCGCGTCGCTGGGGACGCGGAAGAGGTTCCAGCCGCAGGCGTCCAGCAACCCGCGGCGTTCGAACGCGGTCGTCAGCCGGATGGGTTCGACCGACTTGAAGCGGAAGGGCTCGAACGGCGGCGAGGGTGGAGGAGTCGGCTGAGGAGTCGGTTGGGGGGGCGGCATGAAGGATGAAGATGATGATGCTTGGATGAATCGCCGCGGACGCAACCGGGGCGGAGTATAGAGGAGCACGTGCGCGCTTCAGGTGTCATCGGCAGAATCCGCGCGGCGCGTGCAACGACACGATGCGAGCGCCCCCTGGCTACCGGATGGATTTCGTCATGGCGCCGGAAACTGCGGCCGCTGGCCTTGCAGCACTGCCCAGACA
>DATKJG010000434.1:0-2465 GCA_035543215.1 Phycisphaerales bacterium
GAAATGATGATGTCCTTGGAGCGATCCTTGATCTTGGCGTAGCCGTCCGGATAGCAGACCGCGAGATCGCCGGTGTGATACCAGCCTCCGGCGAACGCTTCTTCGGTGGCGCTGGGATTTTTGAGATAGCCCTTCATCGTGATGTTGCCGCGAAACAGGATCTCTCCCATCGTCTCCCCGTCAGGCGGCACCGGCTGCAGCGTTTTCGGATCGGCAACGATCATGTCTTCCTGCAACGGATAGGTCACGCCCTGGCGGCCGTTGCGCTCCGCGCGTTGCGCGACAGGCAGGCGATCCCACTGCGGATGCTTCGCGCAGACCGAGGCCGGGCCGTATACCTCGGTCAGCCCGTACACGTGCGTGAGGTCGAATCCGATGCGCTCCATCCCTTCGATCACCGTCTGCGGAGGCGCCGCACCGGCGATCATTCCCGACACTTTGTGCTCAATGCCGGCACGCATCTCGTCGGGCGCATTGATCAGCGCGTTGTGGACGACCGGCGCGCCGCAGAAATGCGTAACGCGATGCGTGCGGATCAGCTCGAAGATGAGCGCGGCATCGACCTTGCGCAGGCACACGCTCGTGCCGGCCACGAGCGCAAGCGTCCATGGAAAGCACCAGCCGTTGCAATGGAACATCGGCAGGGTCCACAGATACACCGGAAAGTGGGGCATCGCCCAGGTCACGATGTTGCTTACCGCGTTCAGATATGCCCCGCGATGATGCAGCACGACCCCCTTGGGGTTGCCGGTGGTGCCCGAGGTGTAGTTGAACGCGATCGCATCCCATTCGTCGGGCGGGCCATGCCAATCGAAATCCGGGTCGCCGCCGGCGACGAAATCCTCGTATTCCAGCTCGCCCAGCAGCTCGCCGCCGCTCGCCAGCGGATCGTCGATATCGATCACCAGAGGGCGCTTTTGTACGATCTGGAGCGCTTTGGCCACCGTGCCGGACAGTTCGCGGTCGGTGAACAGGACCTTCGCTTCGCCGTGCTCGAGCATGAACGCGATCGAGGCGGGATCGAGCCGCGTATTGAGCGCATTGATGACGGCACCGGCCATCGGGATCGCGTAGTGCGCCTCGAACATCGCCGGGATGTTGGGCGCCATGACCGCGACGGTGTCCCCCGGCCCCACGCCCCGCCGCTGCAGCGCCGAGGCGAGCCGCCGGGCGCGCACGTAAATATCGTGCCAGGTGCGGCGCCGATCGCCGTGAACGACCGCTATGCGCTCTGGATAGATCGCCGCAACCCGCCGCAGGAACGATAGCGGCGATAGAGGCGTGTAGTTCGCCGGGTTGCGGTCGAGGCCGAGGTTGTAAGGATTCAAGTTCGCATTCTCTCAAGCCGACCCAGGAGCGCGCGCCCCCTGTCAACCTTTCGACAGCCGGGCTTAAATCTTGCTCAAACGGGCTTGATTTGGTTCGTGCGCGGGCAGCTTTCCAGATGGGCACAGATGATAACTCGACTGCGAGTATCCTTGCGTCCGCCCGGCTGCGTACCTTCAACGGTGCTGAACTTTGCCCTGAAACTAACTGAGCCGCTGTGAGTTTTTACCGGTGTCAAAGACCCACAAGATGCACAAGGTCGTGAACTTCCCGCGCCCGGACGAGCCCCTGTCCGACGTCGGGAGCGGTACGCTCGACCGCGCGAATCGCACCTTCATCTGCACGGTCCTGTTTCTCGACATCATTGAGTACGCGAAAAAGCCCGTCTCGCAGCAACTGCGCGTGAAGGAGCAGTTCAACGCCCGCCTGTCCGAAGCGCTGCAGGACATCGCCGCCAACGACCGCATCATCCTGGATACCGGCGACGGCGCAGCGATCAACTTCCTCGGCGACCCCGAAGATGCGCTGTTCGTCGGGATGAGTCTCGCGCAGGCCTTCAGCCAGCCGCCCGAAGGCGGTCTCGCGATCGACGTGCGCATCGGCATCAACCTCGGCCCCGTGCGACTGGTACGCGACATCAACGGCCAGCCCAACATCATCGGCGATGGCATCAACGTCGCCGAGCGCGTCATGAGCTTCGGCGGCAGCGGTCAGCTGCTGGTTTCGCGCTCGTACTTCGAGGTGGTCACGCGCATCTCCGAGGACTATGGACAGCTGTTCGCCTATCAGGGTTCGCGCACCGACAAGCACGTGCGCGAGCACGAGATCTACGCAGTCGCCTCGTCCGGCACGGAAGCGCTCGACGTGGCTTCACGCCGGCATCGTGCACGTCCCAGCGCAGCCCCAGTCCTCAAACTGATCGACGGCGCACCAGACGGCGCTCAGCCGCAGCAAGGCGGGTTGCTGGCACGGATCAAGCTGCCGTACGTCGTCGCCACAGTGTCGTGCCTCGCACTGGTCAGCGCCCTGGTCTACTACGCAAGCGACCGCGCAGGGGGCCGCACCAGCGACGCGCCGAAGCTCGCGTCCAAGATTCCACTGGCGCAGCCGCAGTCCGCACCGATCGCTTCCAGCGAGCC
>DATKJG010000435.1:0-10850 GCA_035543215.1 Phycisphaerales bacterium
GAACCGTCGCCCGTCGACATCTCGAAGGCGCCGACGCTCACGTAGCCAGCCACAGGGCGCAGGCGGCCGTTGAAATCCGCCAACACGCCCGGAATGGGCTCGCCGTTGACGACATCAAAGTTCGGCAGCAGCGTGTCGGGATTGAGATCCGCAATCGTGCAGACTCGGTAGCGCTCGGAATAGCACTGAACCTGGGAGGCCCAATCGACCTCGCTCACGCCCGCAGCCCCGATCCTGTGCGGATTCGTGCCGGTCTTCGGCGTCGCCCAGAGGTTGGTGCGGAACGACAGGCCGGTCAGGTCCGTGTCGTTGACGTACACGTTGGCGCCGCCGCTCTGTACGTTCAGGTTCGGGGCGACATACAAGTTGTTCGCGACGGTGATGGTGTCGGCGTCGGCGCCGACGCGCACGCACTTTCCGTACAGGTTTGCATTGTTGATCGCGACGTTGTTGACGACCGCGATGTTGCGGCAGGTCCGGTTGTACGCGCTGGCGTAGCCCCACACGCTGAAGGCCTCGCCGCCATCGAAGTGAACGATGTTGTTGCGCACCGCGGAGTCCTCGAGACCGGCGTAGAGGATCACGCCCTCGTCGAAGATCTCGTTGCCCTCGAACACCACGTGCGTCGCGCGCTCCTGGGCGCTCGACGCAGCAGGATTGGGCCCGGCCAGGAAGCGGCCCTTGCGGAGCTTGTTGCCGTTGATGCTGGCGTAGTCGGCCAGCATGCACCAGATGGTGCTCTTGGCCTCATTGGTCAGGTCGTTGTTCGCCAACAGGATGCGCTGCACGCCGGCGACGCGGATCGTGTGCTCATCGATCGAGCCGGCGGTTGTGTTGCCGATGTGGCAGATGTCCTCGCCTTCACACCAGGCGTAATACGCGCCCAGCACGCCGGTGGTGTTGTCCATGCTCAGCCAACCGCGCGGACCGCCGGCCTCGCCGTTCATGGCGTAACTGACCTTGCCGAATCCGCATCCGCGAACGGTGACGTTGCGGCCGCGCACCTTCATGCCGCGCACGATCGTGTTGTTCACGATCACGGCGTCCGAGGTTAGCACGAGGCCCTCGATCGTCACGTTCTGCGATTCGGGATCGATGTTGAAGAGATTCAGGTACTGTCCGTCAACGGTCCATCGCAGCGTCGGCGCCGCGCCGACGTTGCCGTACGGGCCGAACACGACGTTGACGCCGTGAACGTTGATCGTCTCCGCGACGTCGAACGTCGCGGCGCGGCGGAAGCGGAACTCCCGGTTGTCGCCCATCAACTGGTTGACCTTCGCGAGAGTCCTGATCGGCATGCTGGCCGACGTGCCGGGGTTGTGGTCGTCGCCGTTGTCAGCCACGTAGTACACCGTGCGCGTCGAAGGCTGCACAGTCACGCTCGCGGTGACGCTCGCGTGTCCGCCGGCTTCGTTGATCACCTTCAACTTGATGGTGTATGTGCCGGGTGTGTCGTAGACGTGCGCGGCATTGAAACCGACGAGCGTGTTGTGCGCGCCATCCTCATCGCCGTAGTCCCATTCGTAGCGCGCGGTCATCGGATTGCCGACGACGACGTTCGTGGTCAGAGCATGCGCGTGCACGGTGAACGGCGCCTGGCCAGCCGCGCTCATGAGCGTGATGGCCGGCAGCGGCACGGGTGCATTGGGATTGGCGTTGGGGTTGATGGTGGGTTTGGTGCTGGCGGATCCGCCCGTACCACCGGTACCACCCGTGCCGCCGGTCGACGGGGGCTGCGATGGCGGCGGAGGAGGCGGCGGAGGAGGCGATGGCGGCTCGGGCGCGACGAACGCCAGGTTCGCGCGAATCGTTTCGACCACCTGCGATTGCTCGTTTCGCACCAGCGCCTGGATTTCCGCCCCGCCAGGCGCCACCTGATTGAGCGCACTCGCCGGATACGTGAACGGCGCGATGTGGTCCTCGTGAATCGCCACGAGCGACGATGTGACATCGGACCACGTCTGGAAGATCACATGTGCATTGGCCGGAGCGCCGTCCAGCATCTGGAGGCTGAGATTCGCGCCCGAACCGATCGTGTAGGACGCAGGCAGATTGACCCAG
Source organism: Phycisphaerales bacterium (assembly GCA_035543215.1). Taxonomy (GTDB): domain Bacteria; phylum Planctomycetota; class Phycisphaerae; order Phycisphaerales; family SM1A02; genus DATKJG01. The sequence continues at coordinate 2,062 of DATKJG010000435.1, forward strand.
CGCGCGACGGGCCCGCCGCCCGCACCACCGCCGCCACCACTGCCGCCACCTGATCCGCTTCCACCCTGCGCGTACGGCGACCAGTTGGCCACCAGCAGCAGCAGGTCATTCACATTCACCACGCCGTCGCTGTTGAGATCCCAACTCGACTCAGTCTGGCCCCATTCAGCGAGGAGCATATCCATGGGTGAAGGCGGCAGGGCAGAAGCGCCCGCGTCGGGCGTCTGGGGCGGCTCGTTGGACGGCTGCGGGCCGGATGTGTCGGCAGCAATCCGCCAGCCCGAGTTGGTCTTGAAAAACACCACGCGGCCGTTGCCATGCTCGAAGGCCTGCGGCGTCGAGTTTCGGATTGCCGCGCCGGCATCGCCGCCACGAATCAGCAGCGTCCGGGTTGCGACCATCACCTGCATGTCATCAATGACCTGGCGATAGTTGCGATTGGTGATCGCGACCATCGCCGTGCCGCTGGCGCTGGCCTCGACCGGCAGTCCAACGACGCTCAGGAGCAAGGGCGGACGCTCTGCCCGCGTGGCCTGCAGTACGCCACGCAGCAGCGCGGCCAGGCGGCGCTCGTAGAAGTTCTTGGGCGCCTCATCGCCGCTGATCGCTGCGATAGCGCTTCGCGCCTCGCCCGAGAGACGCTCGAATTGCAACTGGTGCTCAGCGATGCGCAGCGCGATCACGCGCTGCGGCTGATCATCCGCGGCGCGGCGCATGTCGTGAACCATGTCGCGCCGCAGATCCGCCAGCGCCTCGGAATCCGTCAGCCACTGCGACGAGACCGGTAGTTCAACCTGCACAAACACCGGATCGCGGCTGCTCTTGACGACCTTGGTGCCCGCGCCCGCCTCGGATGTGGTCCCCATGATCGGGAGGGTAGCACACAACCCGATCAAAATCCAAACAAAATGTACGAGGATCCTCGCCCGAGACAGCCTCCCCCGCAAGCAGTGCTCATCGCCAAGGCACATCGGCAGTCCTCCGCTCCGGTGAACCAGGCCCGGGCGATGTGCCCGGCCATCGTCAACGTCGAATCGGAGAAGTGGGCAATCAACGGCGAGGGGCGAATCTGGGGGGACTCCAGAGAATGGCGATACTGACAATCCCCATGCATTGCCCAGCCTGCCCTGCTTAGCGCGTCGATAAAAGCCGGAGACTGGACCGAATGTGGAGAACTGAGCGCGCTGGGCCCTACAACTCGATCCGCTTCCACCCGCCATCGAAGAAGCGAGCAGCGAATAGCGCGGCACGCACGACGATCTCCGAACACATCCCGATCCAGATGCCTTCGATGCCCAGTTCAAGGTGCACGCCGAAGTACCACGCCAGCGGCAGCCGCACCAGATAACTCGACACGCTGGTGATCACGAACGGCCCGATCGCATCGCCCGCCCCGCGCAAGGCCTGGCGGAACACCAGCGCCAGCGCAAAGAACACTTCGATCATGCCGCAGATGAACAGCATGTTCGGAGTGTGACGCAGGAAAACCTCTTCACTGCTGATTACAGACGTCAAAAGTCGCCCGGATGTCATGAACAGAACACCCATCGAGCCCATGATGAGCATGGCGATGCCGGCACATGCGATGACGCTCCGCTGCGCCATTCTCGGGTTGCGCGCACCGAGGAACTGGCCCGCCATCGCCCCCGCTGCCGTTCCCATGGCGAAGCCGGGCAGGAAACTCAGCGCCTCCCACTGAATGGCGATGATGTGCGCGCCTTGCAGGCCTTCGCCCCCGCCAGCCTCAATGCCGCGCTTGGCGATCTGGCCGATGAACGTGATCACGAACAGGTTGACACCCCACATCGCCATGCCTTCGAGGAAATTGGGGATGCCGATACGGATGATCGGCCAGGTGATCTCGCGATCGAATCCCATGTGGCGCCACTCGAGTCGCAGGTCCTTGACGCCGCGGAACATGATCCACACGGTAGCGATGGCGCCGAAGGCTGAACTCAGGGCGGCGCCCACCGCGATGCCCACCACATTCAGATGAAACGGAAAGGGGTTGTGCAGTGTGTGGTCGCCGAGCGCGATATCCACGCCCGAAAGCGCATAGGCGAAGACGATGTTCACGATGTTCACACCGACGGCGATCAGTGACGGCCGCGTCGTCTCGCCTGCACCGTGCAGGCACATGCCGCCCACCATCATCACCCCGGTAAAAGGCATGGCGACCGCCAGGGCGCGCACGTACTGGAGGCAGTAGAGGCGAGCCTCGGGCGAGAGTTTGGAGGCGTCGGCCAGCGGCCCGGCGCCCACCCACATCACCGCTCCCACGACTGCACCCCACCAGATGCTGAGGTTGATCGCCTGGCCCAAGGCGCGTCCGGCACGCAGCGTGTCACCCGCGCCGATCGAGCGCGCGATCATCGCCTGGCCGCCGATACCCACGCCGACCATCGCGACGCCGATGAGCCAGCCGACGTATGACCCGATGCCGATCGCGTCCATCGCCGGCCGAACGATGCTCTCTGGCAACCGGCCGGCCAGCATCTTGTCAACCAAGCCGACGCATGCCTGCATGAACTGCTGGAACAGCACGGGCAGTGCGAGGATCCAGATGGCGGCCCACATGCCCTTGCCTGCGAGTTTGCCCGATTTGATCGCACCCTCGGAGTCGATCGCCGCCTGGACATCCTCGACAATCATCCCGGGGCTGTGCGGCGTATCCGGCTCGATCGCGGTGGCGGGATCGCTTGCTTGCGGATCGCGATTCGGTTGGGCCGGCTCCTGAGACAAGGCCGCGATTGTAGAGGCGCGGCAACAGTGCGGCGCATCGCCTCATTCCCTCACAAGCCCATGACCTTCTCGGCCTTGGCGTCCCACAGCAGCGCCTTGTCGTTTCGGTAACTCTCGACGCCCATCTTGATCGCGACCATCGTCGAGCAGCCCAGGTCGACGTTGCACGCCACCTTGCACTCGCCGCGAATCGCGCCAAGGAAGTGGCCCATGTGATCCGGACGCGGATCGGTAGCGATCCTGACGGTCGCCTGCCCGGCCGGCGGAACGGCCTTCTCATCGCCCTTGTCGTTCTTCTCTGTCCGCCAGACAGCCTCGCCACTGTCAGTCTTGGGCATGAGGTCCGCATTGGCCTTTCGGAACTCCGGCGACCACGTCCCCTGCTCCTTCAACTCGATCGCGTTGTCGGAGAAGGTGATCGTGCCATGCTGGCCGCGGATGATCGTGTCGATGCCGCCATCGTTGGTCATCACGCTCACGAGCACGACCGTGTGCTCGCTGGGATAATCCACAGTCATGATGAAGGTGTCGGGAATGTCGCGATCGTCCTTCTCGATGTAGCGCCCGCCGGATGCGACGACCTTGCGCGGGTATTCGCCATCGGGGCCGGTGATCGAGAGCAGTAGCGGCGAGAGCATGTGGTAGAGCAGGTCCGTCGCCACGCCGCCGTTGTACGCCCAGTACTTGCGGAATCGGAAGAAGTGATCGGCGTTCCACGAGATGTTCTCGGCCAGTCCCCATTCGTGGCCGAGCCAGCGATCCCACCACACATACCCTTCGGCATCCTTGGGATTGTTCGGGCCGGCATCGCCGTCGATCGGCCAATTGAACTGGCCTTCGCGACTGTTGCGGCAGTAACTGGCCTGGCTCCAGCACACCTTGCCGATGCGCCCCTTGCCGATGGCGTCGCGCGCTTTCCAGAACCGGTCGTCGCTGGTGCGCTGCGGGCCGACCTGCAGCGTTCGGCCCGTGCGCTTTACAGCGTTGCGGCAATCGATCGCCTGCTGCACGGTCAGACTCAGCGGCTTCTCGCAGTACACATCCTTGCCCGCCTCCATCGCTTCGATGGCGATCTTGGTGTGCCAGTGATCGGGGGTGGCGATCAGGACGCAGTTGACATCCTTGTTGTCGAGGACTTCCTTGTACTCCATCGTCCCCCCAGCGGTGGAGTTGGGGCCGTTGCCGCCTTCGATGCGCTTGACGGCTCGATTCAATCGCCGGCGATAGACATCGCACACGTTGGTCATCGCGACGTTGTCCTTCTCGCGCCGGTCCATGAGGTTCTCCAGGTGCGATGAGCCCATGCCGCCGCAGCCGATGACCGCAAGATTGATGCGCTCGTTGGCCCCGAGCACGCGGGCCCACGATGCAGCGGGCATGAAGTACGCAGCCGACAGGGCAGCGGACGACTGAATGAAACGACGGCGCGTGATGGGCATGCGATTCTCCTCTTGAACCTCGCATGGTGACGTTTCGACGGTTGAAACGCAACCGGTTTCCGGGCAGGCCCCGGACACGGAGCGTCTGGGCTTCGCCGACCGTCGAGTCAGAATCCGCCGACGACGAAGGGATTCGATCGCCGCTCCTGCCCGATCGTCGTGGCGGGGCCGTGGCCGGGATGAATCGTCATGTCATCCGGCAACTGCATGATCTTCTGAATGCTGCGGCGAAGATCACCGACATCCGACGTGGGAAAGTCGTGCCGGCCGATCGAACCCGCAAAGATCGCGTCGCCCACGATTGCCTGCTTCGAGTCGTCGTGGATGTAGCACACGCCGCCAGGACTGTGGCCGGGCGTGTGCAGCACGCGCCACGGGCCGCTGACGCCGGCCAGTTCCAGCATGTCGCCGTCCTTCACCAGGTGATCCGGTTCGCGGCAGGTCGTGTCCATGCCGATCAGGGCCGAGAGATTCAGCATCGGATTGCTGCAGAACCCGGCCTCTTTCTCGTGCAGGTAGATGGGGAGGTCGGAGGACTTCAATCGGGCCAGCGCGCGATCCACGCCGGCAATGTGATCGAGATGCGTGTGGGTGAGCAGGATGGCCGCAGGCTTCAGACGCTGTTGCCCGACCCACTCGAGCATCTCATCGGGGTCGATGCCGCAATCGACGATCCAGCATGCGGAGCCGCGCGCGGGGGCGCCGGGCGTCACGACGAAGCAATTGGTTTCGTACGGCCCGAGGGTGAAGGTGGTGATGATTGGCGCGATGGAGGACATCTCCCGCAACTGATAATCGCGGCGATTCGGCGTGGCAAGCGGCATCGGAACCTGGCCGCATTCCGGGGGTACAATTCACACCATGCTCATCCGCCGCCCCGAGGAGCTTCCCGGCCAGCCGATGCAGATGGATGGCGTCAAGGATGTGACCATGCGCGTCATGGTCGGCCGGGCCGACAGCGCCCCCACCTTCGCCATGCGGCATTTCACCGTCGAACCCGGCGGTCACACGCCGCACCACAGCCACAACTACGAGCACGAGGTCTACATCACCGAGGGCGAAGGCCAAGTTGAGGAGAACGGCCAGTTCCACAGGATTCGCGGTGGCGATGTACTCTTCGTGCCCCCCAACGCCGTGCACCAGTTCAAGGCCACCGGCCAGTCGCCCTTGAAGTTCCTGTGCCTGGTTCCAGTGTCCTTTGATTGCGGCAAGCCCACTCCGGGAACGTGAATGCGGATTCCGATTGACGATTGGCCATTCACGATTGATGATTCATAGTTGACGATTGGGTCGACTCGCCGCCTGCGGTTACGCCCACACAGCCGTTGCCACTGAACCCGATGCCTCGCACGTCAACTCCATTGCTGATCGCTTATGGCCTGCTCGCACTGGTGTGCCTGTCGCTGACGGTGTTTGGCGCGATCAGCAGCGAATCGCTGACGAGCGCGGCGTGCCTGGCTGCAGGTCTCATCGGCCTGATGGTGTTGCTGGGAACGATGCCGATCGCCTGGCTTCTGACCAGCGGCGCGGGTGCGACCGCCACTGAGACTCCGCCCGAGCGCCGGCAGGCTGCCACCGCCACCGCCACCGAGCGCCTGCTGCAGCAGATCTACGACAACACGATGCTTTCCGATAACGCCAAGCGCGTGCTCTTCCGCGATCGCGAGTTGAGCATGCTGCGCTCGGCGATCGAGGAAGACATCGCGCGCGGCGACTACAACGCCGGCCTCACCCTGTGCGATGAGATGGCCAACCTCTTCGGCTATCGCGAGGAGGCCGAGGCCTTCCGCGTGCGCATTCAGCAGGCCGGCCAGGCGTCATTCGAGAACAGGGTTCGCAGCGCCATGGCGGAGTTCGACGGGGTGCTGGCGACGCGCGACTGGGCCAAGGCCCACCGCGAGGCCGGGCGCATCAAGCGGCTGTATCCCACGCATCCGATCGTGCAGGACATCGATCAGCGCATCCTGCAGGCGCGCGATGACCACAAGCGCGAACTCGAAGCGCAATTCGTTGACGCCGCCAGCCGCGAGGATGTGGAACTCTCGATGTCGCTGCTGAAGCACCTGGACCGCTATCTCAGCCGCGAGGAAGCCGAACGCCTTGGCCCCATGGCCCAGAGCATCGTGCTCAAGCACCGCGATCGCCTGAGCGTTCAGTTCAAGCAGGCGGTCAACGATCATCGCTGGAGCGAGGCGGCCCAGGTGGGCGACGTGATCATCGCCGAGTACCCCAACACCAAAATGGCGGATGAGGTACGCACGATGATCGATGCACTGCGCGTCCGCGCCAGCCAGGCTGCTGTTCTGGCCCAGGGGTGATTCAGGCGGATCGCATCGCCGCTGCATGTTTCGATCCTCTGGCACGCCCCGAGCCGATCTTCTAGACTGCCCGCTCATGTCGAACGCCGTCCGCACAACACGGAGGTTGTGGCTTGCGCCGCGCTGCATCTGCGCCTGTGTGACGACGGCTGCGCTGCTCGCCGGCTGCGAGAATCTCAGCGAGGACATGGGCGGATTGTCCGGCGCCTTCAAGCAAACCACTCCCAGCGAAGCGGCCCGCTGGTCCGTCGATCCCACCGACGCCGACAAGCGCCGTGAGGGAATCATCCTGCTTTCCAATGCGCCGTTCGGCGCGGTTGATGTGTACGTGAACCTCTATCGCGACAGCGTGACCAACGAGCGCGACCCGATCGTGAAGGCCGCGGCCATCCAGGCCCTGGGCAAGCATGGCGAGCCGGCCGACGCCCTGCGCATCATGCCGCATCTGTCTGCGACCAACGATCAGTTGCGCTGGTCCGCGGCCAAGGCCCTGCAGCGCCTGCACAATCCCGCGGTCGTGCCTGAACTGCTGCGTACGCTGGCCAACGAGAACGAGAATCGCGATGTGCGCGTCGCTGTTGCCGATGCGCTTGGGCAGTATCCGGAGGATCGCGTCGTGCAGGGGCTCATCGGCGGGCTCAACGCGCGCGAACTGGCGATCAACACCGCGTCCGAGCGCTCGCTGCAGACGCTCACGGGCATGTCGTTCAATCTCAACGCCGCCGACTGGCTGACGTGGTATGGCGAGGCGATCAAGACCAACTCCGCCTTCGCCTCCCAGCACGATTACCTTTACCCCACGTACCAGCGCGACATTCACTGGTATGAGCACATCGTCTTCTGGAAGCCCAAGGTGTGGGAGAAGCCGGCCCAGCCTGCGGGCCTGCGCGATGAAGACGGCCGACGCACCTACGAGGATTCGGGCGCAGCCGCTGCGACGGGCACAACCATGCCGAGCGAAACGCAGCCGACGACGCGCAAGTCAACGTACGGCGAGGGCGGTTGACGCCACCAACACGTCGGGGCCTGAACTCGCGCGCCATTCGTGCCGATAACAACGCACGTTCATGCGCGCGATCATCTTCGACGGCGAGAATCTCCGGCTGGAGAGCAATCACCCCGCGCCCAGGCCGGCGGCGGGCGAGGCTGTCGTGCGCCTTCGCCGCGCCATCGTTTCGCCATTCGATGGGCAGGCCGCGCGCGGCGCGACGGGCTTCAAGGGCGTGCTCGGACACCAGTTCGTCGGCATCGTCGAGACGGTGCATGGCGATGCCGCTGCCTCGCGGCGTCTGGTCAACCAGCGCGTCGTCGGCTCAATCGTCTCATCGTGCGGGGAATGCGATCTCTGCCGCAAGGGCCTGCCCATGCACTGCCGGCAACGCACGATCATGGGCGTGTGCGACCGCGACGGCTGCTTCGCCGAGCGCTTCTGCATCGCGGCCAAACAACTGGTGACGGTCCCGAATTCGGTTGACGATGATCGCGCGGCGTTCGCGTTCGAGGTCGCCTCGGCCCTGCACGCCTCGCATCAGTTGACCATCGCCAACCGGCCGTACATCACGATCCTCGGCGACAGCGCGCTGGCCCTGATCGCGGGCCAGGTGATGTCGAAACTCAACGCCACCGTGCGCATCGTGGGAACCGACGCCGGGCGCCTGGAGTTGTGCGCGAAATGGTCCGTCAAGCACCGCCTCTTGAGCGATGTCGGCATGCGCAACGACCAGGACATCGTCATCGACTGCACGGGCGACGGCTTGGGGCTGACCTCGGCCTTGAGCCTTGTGCGTCCAAGAGGCAAGATCGTCCTCAAGTCGCACTGCACGTCGCCCGCCGCGCTCGCGTCATCGCCTCTCGACGCCATCGTCCGTCACGAGATCGAGGTGATCGGTTCCTTCGCGGGATCGATGAGCGAGGCCGTCGGCGCGCTGGCCGCGAACTCGATCGACGTCGTGAGCCTGATCTCGAAGCGCGTCCCGCTGCGCGATGGCGTCGCGGCGATCAAGGCACTGGGGAATGGCGGCCCGTCAACGCTGCTGACGAGCGAGGAATGATCGGTCGCGTCAGCGACCTGCATCCGCCGTGCGCGGACTCTCGATGCGCGCCGGCGATTCCGTCGCTTCGCGCGACGCCCTTACGAGTTGCCCGACGAAGATCGGCAGCAGCAGCGTCAGAGCCGCCGTCACCACGCCCGCCACGCGCGGCCAGGCAAACGGGTTCGCCGCGATCGTCTCGCTCTGGGCCGTCGGCTTGTTCATGATCGGCAGCGCGATCAATCGCAGGTAGTACCACG